>JBCDKT010000052.1 GCA_038746285.1 Bacteroidota bacterium | reverse complement strand
CTCGACTTCCTCAGCGGCAGCTTCGAGCTGTCGGAGGCGGCGATCGCGGGCGCGGGTACGGTGGACTTCAGCGGGACGACGACGCTCGACGGCTCGCTCGGCGGCCTGACCGGGACGATGGTCGTCTCCGGAGGCACGGTGGCACTCGGCCAGAACGAGTCGGTGCCTCATTTCTCGATGACGAACGGAACCCTGCAAGGCCCGGGTGCCCTCACCATCGCCGGCACCTTTAGCTGGACCTTTGGCACGCTAGCGACCGACCTGCGCCTGCTCGCCTCCGGCTCTGGTTCCTTCGCCTCCTCCTCCAAGACCCTCGGCCCCGGCTCCACCCTCCGCCTCGACGCCGACACCGACTGGACCGGCGGCCAGATCGTCGGCGGCGCAGGCAGCACCCTCGACAACAACGCCACGCTGACGAGCACCACCAACAACCCCCTGGTCTCCAGCGGCGGCGCGGTGCCGCGCCCGGTCTTCGACAACGACGGGGCCTTCGTCTACGACAACGCCTCGACGGCCGCCAACGCCTTCGCGCTCCAGAGCGGCGGCACGGTCGAGATCCGGCAGGGCATCTCGCGCTGGAGCGGAGGCGGGACGAACACCGGGCTGCTCCGGATCGACGCCGGGGCCGAGTTCGACCTCTCCGGCCCGACGGTCTTCACGAACGCGCCGAGCGGCACCATCGGCGGCGACGGCACCTTCGACGACCCGTCGGCCGGCAGCACGTCGAGCTTTGTCAACGAAGGCACGTTCGCGCCCGGTGCCTCGCCCGGCCTCCTGACCTACGACGGCACCTACGAGATGGCGGCCTCCTCGGTGCTTGCCATCGAGATCGGAGGGGGCGACCCACCGGTCGCCGGAGACGACTACGACCAACTCGCGGTCACCGGCGACGCCGAGCTCGGCGGCACGCTCCGCCTCGCGGTCGCTGTCGGCGACGCGCCCGCCATCGGGGACGTCTATACCATCCTCACGACCACCGGGACGCGCAGCGGCACCTTCGACGCCGTCGACGGGCCGTTCGGCTACACCTTCGACGTGCGCTACCTCACGCAGAGCGTCGAGGTCGAGGTGCTGACGGTGCCCAACTTCGACCTCGCAGCGACCAACACCGACCCGGCCGGCGACCCCATCGTCGTCCAGAAGCCGGGCGCGATCCAGTTTGCTTACTCCATCACCAACAACACGACAGCCCCGATCTCGGGCGACGTGTTCTTCACCGCCTCGCTCGGCAGCACCGTCCTCGCGCAGGGCGTGATCCTCTCGGGGACGCTGCCGGCGAACTCATCGAGTCCGGCACTGAGCTTCGCGCAGGCCATCCCGGGCAATACGCCGAACGGGACGTACACGTACGCGGTCAAGATCGGCCAATTCCCGAACACGGTCGTCGGGCAGGTGGACTTCACGGTCGTCGTAACCTCCGGCTCGCGGGAAGCCGAGGGCGAAGAGACCTGGGCAGCGCATGCCGCCGCCTCGTGGGTCGATGCCGACGGCTCGCTGCTGATGGCAGCGGTAGAAACAAAAGCGGATGCCGAGACGAGTGAGACCGACCTCGAAGCCGCGTCGGCCGCAGTGCCGGAGACGTTCGGCCTCGCGGCCGCCTACCCGAACCCGTTCCGGTCAGCGACAACGCTCGCGCTCGACGTGCCCGAAGCCGGGCGCGTGACGGTGGCGGTCTACGACGCCCTCGGCCGCCGCGTAGCGGTGCTACTCGACGAGGAGGTCGAAGCGGCGACGCACCGTGTACCGTTCGACGCCTCGGACCTTCCGAGCGGGGTGTACCTCGTGCGGGCGACCGGCGCAGGCCAAGCGGCGATGCAGCGCGTGACGCTGGTTCGGTAGCTCCCCGCACCAGGTCCTAGCAGAGGCGGCGGCTCCGCATCGGGGTCGCCGCCTTTGGGTGTCGCGGGTAGCGATATAGCTCGGCGCGCCGTCCGGCGATACCTTTAGCTCGGGTTCACTGTCTTTCCGATGCTCACGGTTTTTGCGGCGCCGGTGCTTCTGTTCCTCCTCGCGCTGCCCGTCCTGCTCCCCTACCGCTCGTTCCGGCTCGCGCTCCACAACAGCCGGCGGCCCGACGGATCGCGGAGTCCGTCGCGCGCGCGGCGCGAGGCGCGCCACGCGGTGCGGTTCGTGCGGACCTACATCGTCTTCCCGATCCTCGCCTTCGCCGCGCTCGGCCTTTGCCTGTTCCTGTTCCACCGCTACGTGGTGCCGGACACGACGCTGCACCACCTGTTCGGCAACAACCACCCGGAGACATCGCTGCACGCGCCCGACCTGGAGGCGTGGTACGAGGCCATCGACGAGGCGCGGCGCGAGTCCCGCGACCTGGTACGGCAGGAGTCGCCCTGGGTGCCGAAGCAGCGGCTGCGCGAGATCATCCTCACCCACTGGCCGCTGCACCTCATCTTTATGACCGTGCCCCCGGCCCTGCTCGTGTGGTTTCTCGTCCGGCACTACTACCGGGCGGCGCGGGCCTACCACCTCGGCGTCACGAAGCGCCACGAGCGGTACCGGCTGCGCGGCGCGCTGCGCTGAGGGCCGCGGCGCGGGGAGGTTAGCAACACGGGAAGGACCGGCTGCATCACCGGTGCGCTCAGCAGCGACATCGGGGCGCGCGGGCTGCGAAGGAGCACCGAACCGGACCTATCTTCAGCATGGTTCGTTTCGCGGCGTCGCCGCGCTGTGGCTTCTTCTTCGCTTTAGATCCCGCCTTCCATGCTGCACCCCATCCGTTCTGCCGGCTCCCTCGCTCTGCTGGTCCTGGCCCTCGCCGCAGCCGGCTGCTCCGGCTCCAGCCCGGTCGTGGCTCCGTCCTCCGGTTCATCTGACGAGAAAGACAAGGACAAATTCGCCGAAGCCGTGAAGTCCTCCGAGGCCATCGAGGGCCTGTTCACCGTCTACCGCGACACCACGAGTGGATCGATCCAGATGGCGATCGAGGCCGACCAGTTCGACCAGGAGTACATCTACTTCACGCACATCGTGGACGGCGTGCCGGTGGGCGGGCACTTCCGCGGGCAGTTCCGCGACAACAGCGTCTTCTCGATCCGCCGCCACTTCAACACGGTCGAGTTCGTCGAGGAAAACACGGCGTTCTACTTCGACGAGAACAATGCCCTCGCCCGCGCCGCCGACGCCAACATCAGCCCGGCCATCCTCGCCGTTGAGGAGGTCGTAGCCGAGGACGACTCGACGGGCCGCGTGCTCATCAAGGCCGACGGCCTCTTCCTCTCCGAAGCCTTCGCCCGCGTCAAGAACCCGCCGTTCCCGGGCCGCTCGCCGATGGCGTTTAGGCTCGGCAACCTGTCGAAGGACAAGACGACCGTCACCGACATCCGCAACTACCCCGAGAACACCGACGTGCACGTCCGCTACGTCTACGACAACCCGAACGCCCTCAACGGCGGCGGCGCGGCGGTGACCGACGCGCGCGCCGTCTCGGTGACGATGCAGCACAGCCTGATCGCGATGCCGGAGAGCGGCTTCGAGCCGCGCATCGACGACGCCCGCGTGGGCTACTTCACCCACCAGGTGACCGACCTCAGCTCGCCGAGCGCGACGCCCTACCGCGACCTGATCCGCCGCTGGCACTTCGAGAAGGAGGACCCCGCGGCGGCCGTCTCCGACGCGAAGGAGCCGCTCGTGTGGTGGATCGAGAACACGACCCCGGTCGAGTACCGCGAGGTCATCCGCGACGCGACGCTCCGCTGGAACCAGGCCTTCGAGGCCGCCGGCATCTCGAACGCCATCGAGGTCCAGGTCCAGCCCGACGACGCCGACTGGGACGCGGGCGACATCCGCTACAACGTCCTCCGCTGGACCTCGTCGCCGACCCCGCCCTTCGGCGGCTACGGGCCGAGCTTCTCAAACCCGCGTACCGGGCAGATGATCGGCTCGGACATCATGCTGGAGTACGTCTTCCTCAAGAACCGCATCGCCTACGACCGCCTCTTCGAGACCACGGCCCTCTTCCTCGAGGACGCCGAGGAGCTGGAGGCCCTCGGCCAGGCCGACCCGCACTTTTGCTCGCTCGGGATGCGCCTCCAGGCCGAGACCCTCTTCGGCCTCCAGGCCCTCCACGCCCAGGACGCCTCCGAGACCGAAGTCAGCACGCTCGTCGAGCAGTCGCTCTACTACCTCGTTCTCCACGAGGTCGGCCACACGCTCGGGCTCAACCACAACATGAAGGCCAGCCAGATGCTCACGCCCGAGGAGACGACCGACTGGAACCTCACGATGGAGCGCGGCCTGATCGGCTCGGTGATGGACTACCCGGCGCTCAACCTCGCCCCGCCCGGCGAGACGCAGGGGGCCTACGCCATTACCAAGCCCGGACCGTATGACGTGTGGGCGATCCAGTTCGGCTACGGCACCTTCGACGAGGCCGGCCGCGAGGCGCTGCTCGCGCGCTCCACCGAGCCCGACCTCACCTTCGGCAACGACGCCGACGACATGCGCGCCCCGGGCAAGGCCATCGACCCACGCGTGATGATCAGCGACATGTCGAGCGATGCCATCACCTACTCCGAGGGCCGCTTCGACCTGATCGACACGATGATGGACGACCTCGTCGAGCGCTACGACACGCCGGGCGACTCGTACCAGGAACTCCGCAACGCCTACATGATCCTGACCGGCCAGGCCGCCAGCGCCGCCGCCGTCGCCAGCCGCTACATCGGCGGGGTCTACGTCGAGCGCGCCGTTGTCGGGCAGCCGGGCGCGACGCAGCCGTTTACGCCGGTCCCGCGCGCCGAGCAGAAGCGGGCGATGGACATCCTCACCGAGCGCCTCTTCGCCCCGACCGCCTTTGAGCGCCCCGCCGGGCTCTACAACTACCTCGCCATGCAGCGGCGCGGGTTCAACTTCTTCGCCCGGTCCGAGGACCCGAAGATCCACGACCGCTACCTCAACACGCAGCGGAACGTCCTCGCCCACCTCCTCCACCCCGTCACGATGCGCCGCATCTCGGACGCCGGCCTCTACGGCAGCGCATACCCGCTCTCCGAGATGATGACCGACCTCACCAATGCTGTCTTCGAGGCCGACATGGACGGCGACGTGAACACGTTCCGGCAGAATGCCCAGGTCGAGTACACGCGCCGCCTCGCCGCGGTCCTGGAGAACGAGAAGGACCGCTACGACTACCTCAGCCAGTCGCAGGCCCTCGCCCAGCTCCGCCGGATCGAGTCGATGCTGGAGGACAAGCGCGGCGGGAACGACGAGACGGAGGCCCACACCGAGCACATCCTCTTCCTGATCGAGCAGACGCTGGACGACTGAGTTTGGAAGGTGGAGAAGAGAGGATAGCGGATGGAAAGAGCTATTTTTCATCCTCCACCCTCCTCCTCCCGCGTGTCGCCCGCCTCCCCCGACCACTCTGCTGACCCCGTTCTCCTGCTCCACGGCCTCGGCCGGACGCGGCGGTCGATGCAGTGGCTGGCGCGGCAGGTCGAGCGGGCGGGCTTCCGCACGGTCAACGAGAGCTACCCCTCCACCTGCCACCCCATCGGGACGCTCGTAGACGACCATGTGCGCCCGCTCTTCGAGGCGGCGCACGTCGACGGGCGACCCGTCCACGCCGTCACCCACTCGCTCGGCGGCATCCTCGTCCGCGCCTACGCCGAGCGCTACGGCCTCCCCGACGGTTCGCGCGTGGTGATGCTCGCCCCGCCGAACGCCGGCAGCCCCGTCGCCGACCTGCTGCGCGAGCGCTGGCCGTTCACGGCGTGGTGCGGCCCCGCCCTGCGCGAGCTAGGCACCGGCCCCGGCTCGGTTCCTCGGCGGCTCGGGCCGGTAGGCTTCGCGCTCGGCGTCGTCGCGGGCGAGCGGAACCTGTTCCCCTTCGGCCGGACGCTCGGCGGGGCCAGCGACGGGCTCGTCGCCGTCGACAGCGCAAAAGTCGAGGGCATGGCCGACTTCGTCGTCGTCCCGGCGGGGCACTCGCTGATCATGCGCCGCCGGATCGTGGCGGAGCACGTCGTGCATTTTCTGCGCCAGGGGCGCTTCGAGAGCGGTTAACGTCGTTAATGGACAACACTGGGCCCCTCGGTATCTTTTCGAGGCTCGCCGCGCAGACGCCGGCATCTCTCACACCAGGCAGGGGCTCCTGTATGCTCAACAACAGCACGATCACCGGGTGGGGCCACTACGCCCCCGACCGCGTCGTCACGAACGACGAACTCGCGGAGACGATCGACACCTCCGACGAGTGGATCCGCACCCGCTCCGGCATCCGCGAGCGCCACGTCGCCGGGCCGGACGACCACACGTCGACGATGGCGACGCGCGCCGCCGAGATGGCCCTCGACCGCGCAGGTCTCACCGCCACCGACCTCGACCTGATCCTGATCGCAACCTCCAGCCCGGACTACATCACGCCGCCGGTGTCGAGCCAGATTCAGGACAACCTCGGCGCGCGCTGCGGAGCGATGACGCTCATGGTCGGCTGCACGGGTTTTGTCTACGGCCTCGTGACGGCGCACCAGTTCATCGCCGCCGGCTCGGCCCGGACCGTACTCGTCGTCGGAGCCGAACTCATCAGCCGCAACCTCGACTGGGAAGACCGCACGACGTGCGTCCTCTTCGGCGACGGGGCCGGGGCGGTCATCATGCAGGCGACGGACCAGGAGGCGGGCGTCCTCGCGCACGTCCTCGGCTCCGACGGCGCTGGGCACGAGCACCTCATCCAGCGCTCCGGCGGCTGCCGCATCCCGCCGACGCACGAGAGCCTCGACGCGGGCCAGAACTACCTCCGCATGAACGGTCGCGAGGTCTTCAAGTTTGCCACGCGGACGATGGTCGAGTCGCTCTCGCAGGTAATGGCCGCGGTCGAGATCGGGGCCGACGACATCGACCTGTTCATCCCCCACCAGGCGAACGCCCGCATCATCGAGTACGCCGTCGACAAGGCGGGGATCGACCCCGAAAAGGTGGTGGTCAACGTGTACCGCTACGGCAACACCTCCGCCGCCACGATCCCGATTGCGCTCTCCGAGGCGTTCGAGGACGGCCGCGCCAAGCCGGGCGACACGCTGGCCCTCGTCGGCTTCGGCGCGGGGCTGACCTGGGCCGCCTGCCTCTTCCGGCTCGCCGCCGACCCAGTCAGCCCGAGCAGCGCGCACGACCACCCGGCCGTCGAAGGGCTCATCGCGTAGCGAGCACGCGGTATGGTGCAGACCGTGGCTGCATAAGCAGCCGACCGTGTATGTTATGCGGCTCTCGGGCGCTTTACAATACGCCTCCACGCCGCCCAAACCTTGCTATGCTCCCCGAGACCCTTCCTCGATATGTCCCTTGCTAAGCCCCGGGCGCTCCTAGTTGGAATGGCTGTATTTGCTACCGCCTGCATTGGTACACCTGTCCTCGCTCAAGATGGCGCTGCCTTAGGTGACAGCCTCGTTACAGCGTTCAAGCACCGTGACTTTGTCGGCGCTGTAAGATTTGCGGACTCTCTCCTAGAGCGAAACGCTGGGGATGTCGATGCGCTCACACTAAAGGGACGTGCGCTTAGCAGCCTTGGGCGGTTTGAGGAGGGCTATGCCGTGCTATCGGAAGCTGTTTCTCTAGCGCCAGCGGCGGTCGAACCAAGGCTGTTCCGCGGCGTGAACCGCCTTCTAGCCGAGGACCCAGCAGGCGCCGTTGATGATCTCAACGCGGCGGCGGAGATCGCCCCGGGCGCTCCCGTCGTCATGGACATGCAGGCGGCGGCGCTCTTTAGGGCCAAACGTTATCCCGAAGCCGTGGCAGTACTCGACGATCTCGTAGCGATGGGCTACGACGCGATAACCACTCTCCAAACCAGGTCCGAGGTCAAGTACCGAGCGGGCAACGTGGAGGGGGCCTTGGAGGACGCAAATCGTGCTATCGCAATCGCCCCAGGGGCCGCACAGGGTTACCGTGTCCTAGGGGAAATCCATCTCCGGGAAGGGAAGACCCCTGAGGCGTTGAAAGACTTCAACCGGGCCATTGAGTTAGAGAAGGAGAGCGAGATGAGCGAGTTGCGCGCGACGGCCTATGTGAACCGCGCCTACACCCGGCTCGTGCTAAACGATCAAGCGGGAGCGGCCGGCGATATCCGTAAGGGCCTAGAACTCGATCCCGAGAACCCTTTCGCATACCGCAACAGAGCGCTACTCCGCATTGAGGCTGGCAACACCGAAGCGGCTTGCTCGGACCTCCGTACCGCTCTCCGGCACGACTTCTACACGAAGTATGGTCAGGAGGCGATCTACGGGGATGACGCACATGAACTTGTCGAACAGCATTGCAACGGGTAGAGCATAACCCTCGCTCGCAGTCCGACGCCTGGCTTCGCGGCCTCGCCCACTACCACCGTCGCGCCTACATCGCCGCCGACCCAGTCAGCCCGAGCAGCGCGCACGACCACCCGGCCGTCGAAGGGCTCATCGCGTAGCGAGCACGCGGTATGGTGCAGACCGTGGCTGCATAAGCAGCCGACCGCGTATGATATGCGGCTCTCGGGCGCTTTACAATACGCCTCCACGCCGCCCAAACCTTGTTACACCGCTATCCGATCTTCGAGGTAGTCTCTAGCAACATCACTGCTTCTGCGGAGCAGGCGTCTGCGGCCATGCGCGTGAGTCTAGCAGCCGAGTCGAGTTCCTCCCGTGGCACTTCGCTAACCGCGTCGGCGATGGCTTCGAACGACCGCCGGTAAATCGTCCCCACCTCCCGCCGCGCCTTGGCTGTCAGCCCGACCAGACGCGCCCGCCGGTCCGCCGGGTCCGCCGAGCGCTCAACGTGGCCCGACCGCTCCAGACGGCCTACGAGCGCCGTCATCGACCCACTCGACAGCCCCAGCACTGCGCCCACGTCGCCGACCCTGCGCGGTCCGTGCTCCAGGGCCAGAAGCGCGGCGAGGTCTGTCCGGTGGATACCCAGCGCGCCCGCCGCCGCCGCGTCGAAGGTGTCAAAAGCGGAGTAGAGCTCGCGGACGGCAGCGAGGAAGGGGAGCGGAGCAGAGAAGTCGGGAGCCATCGTTGCAAAATTGCGGAGACACGGAACTAGCTTGATGTCTTGACAGTCAAGATAAAAAGCCTCGGTCGTCAAGATACCGAGATATCAGACTCCCCCTACCCTCAACTCTCCATGCCCCGACCCTACGTCGTCGACGCCCTCGACCCCGAACTCCGACCGCTCGCTCGCGCCCTCCCGCCCCCGGACTACTCCGACCTCGCCGCCGCACGCGAGGGCGTCCGCCAGATGTCCCGGTTCGGCCCGCCCGTCGATACGTCGGGACTCACGGTCACAGACCGGACCGTGCCCCGGCCGGACGGGGTGCCCAATGTCCCAGTCCGCGTCTACGTCCCTGAATCCGAGACCGCGCTGGAGGCGGTTGTCGGAGGCCGTCGTCCGGCCCTTGTGTTCATGCACTGGGGTGGGTTCGTCCTCGGCGACCTCGACACCGAGCACGCTCGGTGCGCCCGGCTCGCCCGCGCGGTCGGTGCCGTCGTCGTATCCGTCGACTACCGGCTCGCGCCGGAGCACCCATACCCGGCGGGGCTCGACGACGCCCATGCTGCGCTCGCGTGGGTCCATGCTGAGGCCGATGCGCTTGGTGTCGACCGCGATCGGGTCGCCGTCGGGGGAACGAGCGCGGGCGCTGGCCTGGCCGCTGCGGTCGCTCTCCGCGCCCGCGACGACCGCCGGGCCGACTCTGCGGCACCCGCCGTCGCGTTCCAATACCTCGGCTACCCCGTCCTCGACGACCGATGCCAGACAGGCTCGGCGCGCGCTTACACCGACACGCCGAACTGGGCTGCCGAGGCCAACCGGCGGATGTGGGACCTCTACCTCGCGCCCGAGGACCGCGACGTACCCCCGGCAACCGCGGCTCCGGCCCGCGCGCGCGACCTCGATGAGCTCCCGGCGGCGTACCTCTGGACGGCCGAGTTCGACCCGCTCCGCGACGAGGGAGCCGACTACGCGCAGGCGCTGGCCGAGGCGGGCGTCGAGGTCGAGCACCACGCGTTCGCGCGGGCGGTCCACGGGTTCGACGCCGTGCCGGGCTCGCCGCTGGCGGCGCGTGCGCAGGCGGAGCAGGAGGCCGCGCTCCGGTCGGCGCTCTGGCCCGCGCGCCCCGAGCCTGCCGGGTGGGGCGGTCCACCCGTTGGCCCGCCAGCCGGGGCCCCTGACGGCGTGCCGGACGGGACAGCTGTCGCGTCGCCGGGCGAAGCCCCGAGCCACCCATGAGCGACGCAACCGAGCACGACTTCCCGACCCCCGTCCTCGAAGACCCCGAGACCGAGGCCGGGTACATGCACCACTACGTACCCATCCCGGCCGAGGTCGCCGCCGCGCTCGACGCGGACGGCGTCACGCACGTCGAGGGTACGCTCGACGCGGGCTCCGGCACGCGGCCGTTCCGCCGCGCGCTCCACCGCCAGCCCGACGGGTCGCTCCGGCTGAAGTTCGGGGCGGGGTGGCTCCGCGAGGCCGGGGCCGCCGTCGGTAACGTCGCGCGCGTCACGCTCCACGAGGACCCCGACCCGGGCCGGGTCGACATGCCGGGCGAACTCTCGGCAGCGCTCGACCTCGACCCGGAGGCGTCTAAGGCGTGGGCGGCGCTCTCACCGAGCCGGCGGAAGACGCACGCCTACCACGTCGGCCGTGCGAAGCGGACGGACACCCGCATCCGACGCGCGCTTTCAATCTTAGACGAGATCAAACGGTCGGACTGATGGCGAGCCCTGATCTCTCGCTACGCGGTGTAACCCGCCGCGGCACGCCGACGCAGGGCTCTACTGCCTTGCTTCGTTCGACTGTGCTCACTGATCTTCTCTCGTCCAACCGCTTGTCTGCCCTGCGCCGGTGAGCGGCCGTCTGTTAGGCCGCATTCCCGGTGACACTCGGCTGACACCGTGCGGAGGTCTCGTGAAGTGCCCCGCTCACCAACCCCGCTCCGCGATGCAGTTTGTTCACCACGACCTCGGCCAGTGCAAAGGCGGTGAGACTGTTGAGATCACGCTCAAGGGTAACGCCGCCAACGTCCAACTCATGAGCAGTTCGGACTTCTCGAACTACAAGGCAGGACGACGCTACAACTACGTTGGCGGCCTTGCGAAGCGGTCGCCGGTTCGGCTGCGTGTTCCGCGCTCCGGGCGGTGGCACGTCGCAGTGGACATGAGGGGGATGCGGGGCTCGGTCCGTTCTTCGGCTCGGATCATACCGAGTGCGCTCCCGCCCTTGCGTGAGGCTCCGCTCTCGTCGGTCCCGAGCCTCGTGCAGCCCGAATCGCCTCCCGGACTTGGCGACTCGTTGCGTGAGTACGATGTGTTCATTTCCCATGCTTCGGAAGACAAGAGCAGCATCGTCCGCGCGCTGGCGGACGCGCTCGTCGCGGAGGATTTGTCCGTCTGGTATGATGAGTTCGAGTTGCGCATCGGCGATAGCCTGCGTCGCAAGATCGACCTTGGTCTTGCGAAGAGCCGAGTGGGCTTGGTTGTTCTGTCGAAGTCGTTCATGAGCAAGGGATGGACGAACTACGAGTTGGACGGCATCGTGACCCGGTCGGTCACGGGTGAACAGATACTACTCCCGATCTGGCACGAGGTGACCAAGAGTGAGGTCGTCGCGTTTAGCCCGTCGATTGCGGACGAAGTGGCGAGAAGCACCGCTACGCACACGGTTGAGGAGATCGCGGAAGAGATCGCTGGGTTGCTCAAAAGCCATGCGGCCTAACCTGCGCCTGCAGGTAGGCCCAGGGCTCCGGCGTTCTCGGCTCGTCCGGGCCTCGGCGCTACCTTTGCCTCGTACAGCCCTCGCGGTCGCTGCCCTGGGCGGCTGAGCCGCCATCTGGTCCGCCGTATCTCTCCTGTGCCGGAACTGAGTGGAGGCGGGGGCGTCTCTGCACATGCACCAGCACGTACAACACTGTGCCTAAGAAGCTCACCATCACCCTCGACGAGGCCGTCTACGACGGGCTCTACCGCGTCGTCGGTCCTCGCCGGATCAGCCGGTTCATCGAGCGGCTCGTCCGCCCTCACGTCCTCGACCTCGACGCCGCCTACGCCGCGATGGCCGAGGACGAGGACCGCGAGGCGGAGGCGGAGGCGTGGTCCGAGGCGCTAATCGGGGACGTGGCCGGGGGTGAGGATGAAGCGCGGTGAGGTCTGGTGGGTAAACTTCGACCCCTCCGTCGGCGGCGAAGTCAGGAAGAAGCGGCCGGCCGTGATCCTGAGCAACGACGCTGCGAACCGGCACCTCAACCGCGTACAAGTCGTCCCGCTCACGAGCAACACGAACCGGGTGTACCCGAGCGACGCGCTGGTGACGGTCGGGGGTCGGCAGAGCAAGGCGATGGGGGACCAATTGACGACGGCGAGCAAGCGGCGTCTGATGAACCGGGCGGGGACGCTTTCAGCTTCGGACCTCCGGGCGGTCGAGGGGGCCGTGCGCGTCCAGCTCGGGCTGAAGTGAGTGCGCACTACGGAGTCGGCACAGCGGATCCGCCGCTGCGGGCCGACCCAGAAGACCCGCCCTTTCGGCTCGGCTTGAGCGTCTGGGCGAATAAGCGTCCATCTATACCCGCTCTGCCAGTCCCTTCAGGACGTTCCAGACGGTGAGCGCGGCGAGGCGGGCCGTCCGACCGTCGATGTCGAACGTCGGGTTGAGTTCGACCACGTCCACCGAGGTGACAAGCGGCGAGCGGCCTAGCTCGTAGGCGGCGTAGAGCCACAGGTCGGCCGGCAGCCCGCCGACGTTGGGGGCGCTGACGCCGGGGGCGTCGGCCGCGTCGACGGCGTCGAGGTCGAACGTGGCGAGCGTTGGATTAGCTAGGCCGATGGCGATGGAGCGGATGCGGACCTCGGTCAGGCTCCGCCGCCAGATCACCTCCCCGCCCCACAAGTCGATCACGTCGAGATGCGCCTGGGCCGTGCTGTGGGGTTGCAGGCCGGCGACCTGGTAGCGCGTGCAGCGGCCCGACGGGTGCTCCAGCGCCTGCCGGAACGGCGAGCCGGAGTGCGCTTGCCCGTTCTTGAGTGGCCGCACGTCGGCGTGGGCGTCCCAGTTCAGGATTTCTACGTCCTGCTCCGCCCCGACGTAGCCGAGGAAGTGGCCGAAGCTCGTCTCGTGCCCCCCGCCGAGGATGATCGGCACGACGCCGCCTGCGAGAAGCGGCGCGACGACGGCGCCAAGCGCTTCTTGGTCCGCTTCGACATCGCCCGTCACCGGAAGGTCGCCGAGGTCGGCGGTGCGGTCCAGGAGGTCGGTGAACGCCTCGGGGTGCTCGGCGTCGGGGGTCAGCGTGTACAGGGCGCGGCGGATCGCCTCGGGGCCGGAGGCTGCGCCGGGCCGCCCGCCGTTGCGGCGCACGCCTTCGTCCGACGGGAAACCGAGCAGCACCGCGCGCGCCCCTTCGGCGGAGCGGTTCGCGGCGAGCCAGCGCCCGAGGCGCGGGTCGTCCTCGGCCGTCTCCGGCACCGGTACGTCAGGGAGAACGAGCCGCCGCTGGCTACCCGTCGTCATGGCTCGGACCCTCCTCGCTCTCCATGCTCTCCTCGCCCTTCATCCCCCCTCCGCTCCCACACGGTTTCGCCGCCGATGACGGTGCGGAGGCAGGCGTTTGGTCGGAAATGGTAGAGCCAGTGGTTCACGTCGGGCGCGTCGATGACGGCGAAGTCGGCGCGCTTGCCTGCTTCGAGCGACCCGACCGCGTCGTCCATTTTGATGGCTTGACTTGCAATAACGGTAGCCCCTTTGAGGGCTTCGGCAGGCGTCATCCGCTGCACCGTGCAGGCCAGCATGAGGGCCAGCGGCAGGTGGTAGCTCGGCGCGCTGCCGGGGTTGAAGTCGGTCGCCACCGCCACCGCCACCCCGGCGTCGATCAGCGCCCGCGCCGGGAGCGGACGGACGTTCAGGTAGAGCGTCGCGAGCGGCAGCGACACGGCGACCACGCCCGCCTCAGTGAGGGCTGCGATGCCCGCCTCGGAGACGTGTTCGAGGTGATCGGCGGAGACGGCCCCGGCCTCGGCGGCGAGGGCGGCCCCGCCGGTGTCCGAGAGCTGGTCGGCGTGGAGCTTCGGGCGGAGGCCGTGCTGCCGGGCCGCGTCGAAGATCGTGCGGGCCTCGTCCGGCGAGAAGGCCGTCTCCTCGACGAACGCGTCGCAGAACCGAGCGAGGTCCTCGGCGGCGACTTGCGGGATGAGGGTGTCGGTGAGCAGGTGGACGTACCCGGCCCGGTCGGTCTCGAACTCCGGCGGGACGATGTGCGCGCCGAGGAGCGTCGGCACGATCCGCGTCGGCTGGCTTTCGGCGAGACGGCGGTAGGCGCGGAGCGTCTTCAGTTCGTCCTCGACCGTCAGGCCGTAGCCGCTCTTGGCTTCGACCGTCGTGACGCCGAGCGTCCGCATCGCGGCGAGGTGGGCGGCGGCGCGGTCGGCGAGGTCGTCTTCGCTCGCGGCACGGGTGTGGCGCATCGTGCTGGCGATGCCGCCGCCTGCTCGGGCGATGTCGAGGTAGCTCGCCCCCTCGATCCGCTGCGCGAACTCGTCGGCCCGCCATCCGCCGAAGGCGAGGTGCGTGTGGCAATCGACGAGGCCGGGGATCACGAGCCGCCCGCCTGCGCTCTGCCGCTCCTCGCCCGAGAACGCTCGCGGCAGGTCCGCCTCCGGTCCGACCCACCGGATGGTATCGACTTCCCACGCGAGCGCCGCGTCGCGGACCGGATGGATGGCTCCTTGCCCGCCGTCGCTCCGGCAGGTCGCCAGCAGCCCGATGTCGGCGAGGACCGGCACCTAGCGGCTCGTCACGCGGAGGTAGTGGTCGTCGGAGGCGCAGGGCCGGACGCCGCCGCGGGAGAGGCTGCGCCCGCGCACTTCGATCCTCTCCCCTTCCGCGAGGCCAGCGAAGAGGCCGAGCCCCTCGGCCTCGCACATGTCGATGCGCGCCGGGATGTAGACCTCTGTATCCCCCGCGCTCGTGCGAAGCGTGATGACCGCGTCGCTGTCGACCGCTGTCGGGGTGCGGTCGATGGCCTGGACGGTGCCGCTGACCGTGGCGTCGGGTCCGACTGGGAGCTCGAGGCCTTTTTGGCTAGAGCAGCCTCCGTAGAACAGAAGAAGCAGGACAGGAACAACGTGGCGCATGGGTTCGGTCGGTAGGATGGGCGTCGAAATTACGCCCGGTAGCGTCAACCGGGCGGCGTATCCTTGCACGCGTATCGTTCTCGCCCCGTCTCCGCGGCTGACCGCACGGTCCGAGGCGTCCCAATCCTCGGAGGCCAACCAAACCGGGGGCCTGCTCCACGTCGAGATGATGGAGCAAGAATCCTTCGGCCTGACGGACGGCTACCGCAACTTCCACTCGGTCCTGATCGGCTTACGTTCTTCGAGCGGATGATGGCTTCCGAGTACGACCGGGGCCTTCCGCCGCCCGACAGCACGAGCGGGGAGCCGCAGCCGGCGGCTAGCGGAGCGTGCCGACCTCAGCCTCGGCGGCCGCAGCGAGCCCCCCCTCCTGCACGCAGTGGAGGCACGCAGTCAGGTCGCCGCCGAACCCGTCGTCGGCCTCGCGGTGGCGGACCTGGGCGCGCAGGTGGCGGTGGGCGGCCTCCACGCCGCGTCCCGGCCGGAGCGGGGCCCGGTAGTCGAGCGCCTGCGCCGCCGTCATCAGCTCGACCGCGAGGACGTGCTCGACGTTGCGCAGCACGTCGAACAGCTTGAGCGCGGCGACGCTCCCCATCGAGACGTGGTCCTCCTGGCCCCGGCTACTCGGGATCGAGTCGACCGAGGCCGGGTGGCAGAGCACCTTGTTCTCCGAGACGAGTGCGGCGGCGGTGTACTGCGGCATCATAAACCCGGAGTTGAGGCCCGTCTCGCGCATGAGGAACACCGGCAGCCCGTCGTAGCCGCTGACGAGGAGGTAGACCCGCCGCTCGGCGACCGAGGCGAGTTCGGCGAGCGCGAGCGCCGCGTAGTCGAGCGCGAGGGCCAGCGGCTGCCCGTGGAAGTTGCCGCCTGAGACGATACTGGGGTCGCCGTCGTCAAACACGAGCGGGTTGTCGGTCACGCTGTTGATCTCGGTCTCGACGACCGACGTGGCGTGGGCGAGGACGTCGCGGCTCGCGCCGTGGACCTGCGGCACGCACCGGAGCGAGTACGGGTCCTGCACCTTGCCGCAGGTGCGGTGGCTCTCCAGGATCTCGCTCTCGCCGAGGAGCGCCCGCACGTTCTCCGCGACGACCGCCTGGCCAGGGTGCGGGCGGACCGCCTGGATCCGGGCGTCGAACGGCGTGGCCGAACCCTGCAGCGCCTCCAGGCTCATCGCCGCGAGCACGTCGGCGGTCTTGAGGAGGTGGTGCGCCCGGTGGAGCACGAACGCGCCGTAGGCGCTCATGAGCTGCGTCCCGTTGATGAGCGCGAGGCCGTCTTTGGCGCGCAGCGTGACGGGGTCGAGGCCGTGCTCGGCGAGGGCTTCGGCGGCCGGACGCGTCGCCCCTCCCGCCTCGTCCCAGACGCGGCCCCGGCCGAGGAGCGGGAGCGCGAGGTGCGACAGCGGCGCGAGGTCGCCCGAGGCCCCGAGGCTGCCCCGGCTCGGGACGGCGGGGACGAGGTCGCGCTCGGCCATGACGAGGAGCCGCTCGAAGGTCGCCTCCGAGACGCCCGAGAACCCGAGGCCGAGCGCGTGGACCTTGAGCTGCAGCATCAGCCGCGCAACAGCCTTCGGAACGAGCGGGCCCACGCCGACGGCGTGCGAGACGATCAGGTTCTGCTGCAACCGCTCGGTGTCCGCCGGGGCGATCCGCTCGCGCGCGAGGGCGCCGAAGCCGGTGTTGATACCGTAGTACGTCGCCCCGTCTTCCAGCGCCGCCTCCACGATCCGCCGCGACGCTCGTACCCGCCCTGCGTCCGCCCGCAGCGCCGCGAGGCTCCGGTCGAGGTCGCCGTGGAGGTCGGCGACGGTGAGGCGTTCGGGATTGGCTGCGTGGGCCATAGCGCGGGATGCGAGCGAGCGGGGGTGGACCGACGCGCAATCTACCATCTTGGCTGGCTCGGAGAGGGACCAGGAAGGCTGGAACCTCGTCCTTTGCGTACATTCCACGCTACATCTCCTATATCCCTAACGTTCTGCCCCATGCCTCGATCCGCACTGCTCGTCGCTGCCGCTCTCCTCGCCCTGGCCTCTGCTCTCCAGGCCCAGCCCGCGCCCGAGCGACACAGCGAGGTCCGGCTCTTCCTGCCTACGGATGGCACTCCTGCCCCCGACGGACGAAGCAGCCTCCAGGCGCGCCTCGCCGCGCAGGGCGTCGGGATCGACCACGCGCGCCAGGAGGAAACGGAGCGCGGCCTCGCCCTCCGCACGGTACTGTCGGCGCGCGACGTGGAGGCGGCGCGCGCGGCCGGCATCGAGGTTGAGGTGCTCGTCGAGGACCTCACGGCGCACTACCTCGCCACGCGCAGCGGGACGTGCCAGGAGGGGCGCGTCGTCAGCCGCATCGAGGCGAACCTGTGCGGCTCGATGGGCGGCTACCTGACGTTCGACAACGTAGTCCGAGCGCTCGACTCCCTGGCGGCACGCTACCCCGACATCGTCAGCCCGAAGGTGTCGCTCGGGCAGAGTTGGGAGGGGCGCGACGTGTGGCTCGTCGAGATCTCCGACGCGCCCGGGGTGGAGGAGGACGAGCCGGAGGTGCTCTACACCGCAGTCCACCACGCCCGCGAGCCGGGCAGCATGATGGCCGTGCTCTACTTCATGGTCTACCTCGCCGAGCAGTACGGCACGAACCCCGAGGTGACGGACCTCGTCGACAACCGTCGCCTGTTCTTCGTCCCAGTCGTCAACCCCGACGGCTACGTCTTCAACGAGACCACCAACCCCGAGGGCGGCGGGTTCTGGCGCAAGAACCGCCGCGACAACGGCGACGGGAGCTTCGGCGTGGACCCCAACCGCAACTACGGCTACCAGTGGGGCTACGACGATCTAGGGTCGAGCCCGTTCACGGACAGCCAGGTCTACCGGGGGCCGGCGGCTTTCTCCGAGCCCGAGGTGGCCGCCGTCCGGGACTTTCTGGAAGCGCGGCGGATCACCGCCGCGTTCAACTACCACACCTACAGCGAACTCCTCCTCTACCCGTGGGGCTACACCCGCGACGAGGGGACGCCGGACGCCGAAACCTTCGCCGCGCTCGGCGACACGCTCACGCAGGCCAACGGCTACCTCGCCGGGCAGGTCTCCGAGGTGCTCTACCTCGCCAACGGCAACTCCGACGGCTGGATGTACGGGGAGCAGACGACCAAGCCGAAGACCTTTGCCTTCACCCCCGAGGTCGGCTACAGCTTCTGGCCCGATCCGGCTGACGTCTACCCGCTGGCCGACGAGAACCTGGAGGCTAACCTGCTCCTGGCACAACTCGCCGAGTTGCCCCCGTCCGTCAGCGGCGAAGCCGCGCCCGCATCGCCGGGCCTGACGCTGGACGTGACCGGCCCGAACCCGGTGCGCGCAGCGACGGGCCTCGCCTTCACCCTCGCCGCGCCCGCTGACGTACGCCTCGCCGTCTACGACGTGCTCGGCCGCGAGGTCGCCGTCCTCGCCGACGGAGCCTACCCCGCCGGCCGCCACACGCTCCGCGTCGACGCCTCGGGCCTCGCGCCGAGCCTCTACCTCGTCCGGCTCTCTGCGGGTAGGGACACTGCGGTCCGCCGTCTCACCGTCGTCCGCTAAGTGAGCGGCACCGGTCCCGGTCAAGGCGGCTGACAATTAGCAAACGCGGCGTTTGAGCCAGCTCCCACGCTCGCAGAGTCCGCTATACTCCCCCGAGATAGTCATCCCGGCCCCCGAGCCGGGACCCACCGGCTGGCAAATCCTGTGGGTCCCCGCCTGTGCGGGGATGATGTAACCCTGGAGATCAACTGGCTTCGCCGCGCAGCTTGGTGGCACGCTCGAAATATGGCTCTGCACGATCTGGCTCGTTCATAACTAGGTCCCAGAAGTACCCGATCTCTTCGTAGGCTTCCACCCAAGCAGGCTCCAACTCTAGCGCCCTCTCATAGCTACGCAGTGCATTCTCTAGGTCGAGGCCATCATCGCCATCATCGCTCAGTTGGATGAGGTCGCCTCGAATGCACCATAGCTGCGGCGATTGGGGATACTCCCTCAAAGCAGCATTCACTGCTTCTAAAAGCCCCGGTGGTGCTCCTACCCTCTCAGGCCAGGCTTCCAGGATCGCCTGAATATGCTCTTGCTCTGTCGTCACCCGTTGACCATCGGCAGGTCCACGCCGCGCTCCCCTGCGGTATCGACGGCGAGGTCGTAGCCGGCGTCGGCGTGGCGCATAACGCCGGTGCCGGGGTCGGCGGTGAGGACGCGGGCCAGGCGGCGGTCGGCCATGTCGGTCCCATCGGCGACGGAGACCATGCCGCTGTGGATCGAGTAGCCGATCCCGACGCCGCCGCCGTGGTGCAGCGACACCCAACTTGCCCCGCAGGCGGTGTTGAGGAGCGCGTTCAGGAGCGGCCAGTCGGCAATGGCATCGCTGCCGTCTTGCATCGCCTCGGTCTCGCGGTTGGGCGACGCCACGCTGCCGGTGTCGAGGTGGTCGCGCCCGATGACAAGCGGGGCTTCGACCTTGCCCTTTTTGACGAGCCAGTTGAAGCGCTCGCCGAGCTCGGCGCGCTCGCCGTACTCCAGCCAGCAGATGCGTGCCGGCAGGCCCTGGAAGTGGACCTTCTCCTGCGCCGTCCTGATCCACCGGGCGAGGGCGTCTTTCTCGGGGAAGGTTTCGAGCACGGCGGCGTCGGTCACGGCGATGTCGGCGGGGTTGCCGGAGAGCGCGGCCCAGCGGAACGGGCCGGAGCCTTTGCAGAAGAGCGGGCGGATGAACTCGGGCACGAAGCCGGGGATGTCGAACGCCTCGCTCATGCCCCGCAGGTCGGCGACCTGCCCGCGGAGGTTGTTGCCGTAGTCAAACACGACCGCGCCGGCCTCTTTCAGGTCGAGCATGGCGCGGATGTGAAGCTGCATCGAGTCGAGCACGGCGTCTTCGTAGGCCGCCTCGTCGCGCTCCCGAAGCAGGTCGGCCTCGGCCAGCGAGTAGCCCGCCGGGAGGTAGCCGACGCGGAGGTCGTGCGCGCTCGTCTGATCGGTGACGACGTCCACCTCGACGCCGCGCTTCACTAGCTCCGGCAGGATTTCGGCGACGTTGCCGACGAGGCCGACCGACAGTGCCTCCCCCTTCGCTTTGGCTTCGAGCACTGCTTGAAGGGCGGCGTCCAAGTCCGTCTCCATGCGGTCGCAGTAGCCGGTCTCGACGCGGCGGCGGATGCGCTCGGGGTCAATCTCGATGCCGAGGAAAGCGGCCCCGTTCATGGTCGCCGCGAGCGGCTGCGCACCGCCCATCCCACCGAGGCCCGCCGTCACGACGAGCTTGCCTTCGAGCGAGCCGCCGCTGCCGTCAGCGGCAGCGAAGTGCCTCCGGGCGCACTCGGCGAAGGTCTCGTAGGTCCCCTGCAAGATGCCCTGCGTGCCAATGTAGATCCACGACCCGGCCGTCATCTGCCCGTACATCGTCAGCCCGAGCGCGTCGAGCCGCCGGAACTCGCTGTCGGTCGCCCACTTCGGGACGAGGTGCGCGTTCGCAATGAGGACGCGCGGGGCCTCCTCCTGCGTGCGGAAGACGCCGACTGGTTTGCCGCTCTGGACGAGCAGTGTTTCGTCGTTCTCCAGCCGCCGCAGGGTCTCGACGATCTTGTGGTAGCACGCCCAGTTGCGCGCCGCCTTGCCGCCGCCGCCGTAGACGATCAGGTGGTCGGGGTCCTCGGCCACGGCCGGGTCGAGGTTATTCATCAGCATCCGCAGCGCGGCCTCCTGGTGCCAGCCTTTGCACGAGAGGGCCGTTCCGGTCGCAGCCTTGATCGGGGCGAGGGTTTCCATAGTTCAGGTCGAGGGTCGGGAGGTCGAGGGTCAGCAGCCGAATCTACGACATAGGTTTTGCGACCGTAGGGGTAACCCCGCGTGGTCGCCCTGTTCACGGATACCGGTCCGTTCAGGGCAGACACAATGGTCTGCCCCTACGCCAGCCCCGGCACGCTGCGCCACAGGATGTACGCCGCCATCACGACGAGGAAGACGGCGAACCCCTTTCGCAGCTGCTGCCTCGGCACGCGCGCCCCGATCCGGTTGCCGATCACGCTTCCGACCACCCCGACGGCCCCGAAGACGCCGACAAGTTGGACGTCCACGCTCAGCCCGGCCTCGGCGAGCACGCCGAGGTAGCGGACGAATCCGCTTGCGCTGTTGAGCACGATGATCGTCAGGCTCGTCCCAATCGCGACGTGGATCGGCAGCCCGACGAGCAGCACGAGCGCGGGCACGAGGATGAACCCGCCGCCTACCCCGACGAAGCCCGTCAGCACGCCGATCAAGAGGCCCTGGAAGGCCACCAGACCCCACGGCGGCGAGCGCTCCCCTTCGGCCTCCGGCCGCCCTCGGAACATCAGGACGGCGGCCGCGAGCATCGTGACGGCGAAGACGGTCAGCTGGACAAGCCCGCTGACAAACCCCGAGAGCGTCGCCCCGACAGCGGTCCCGACCATCCCCGGCAGCGCGAAGAGCGCCACGCTCCGCCAGTCTACCTTTTTCTGCACCGCGTTCAGCACGGACCCCGAGAGCGCGATCAGCCCGACGATCCCGAGCGACTCGGCAATCGCCTCTTTCTCCGGCTGCCCCACGAGGTAGATCAGCACGGGCACCGTCAGAATCGATCCGCCCGAGCCGAGCAGCCCGAGGCTGAGGCCAACCAAGAGGGCACCGAGGAGCGCGAGGAGCACGGTTCAGAGGACGGAAGACGGTGGGACAGAGGACGGAGGATGGCGGGCGCGTTGCGCGGCGGCCTCGCTAACTTTGTGAGTTTTGCTTTCGACAGCCGACAGCCGACAGCCGACAGCCGACTCACCCCGCTCTCACCACGACGGGCAGGCCGAACGTGCGCTCGAAGAGGCCGGCCCCGCGCCGGGCGGCCCAGATGTCGAGTTGGGGGTCGGCTTTGGTTTGGACGTCGAGGTAGAGCTCGCCGTCGGCGAGGGCGGCGTCGAAGTGGATGACGTTCTGGAAGTGGCTGCGGTCGAGGCCGTTGGCGAGGCGAAGGAGCGCGGCGAGTTCGTCTACGAGGCGGCGGTGGTGGTCCGGGAGCGCGGCGTAGTCGGCGTGGCGGGGGCTCGGCAGGCCGGCGCGGTGGTAGCGGGCGACGTTCGCCACGAGCGCGACCTCGTCCGGGGCGAAGCCTTTGAGGTCGGCGTGCTTGATGATGTAGAGCGAGTGCTTGTGGTGGCTCCGGCGGCTGACGGCGTAGCCCACGTCGCGGAGCACGGCGGCGTACTCGAGCAGTTCGCGCTCGCCCTCGCCCCGGCCGTGGAGCGAGGTCGTCGCGTCGAAGAGCGCGAGCGCGAGGCGGGTGACGTGCCGGGCGTGGCCTTCGTCCCAGCGGAGCCGGATCGCGAGGTCGTAGACGCTCCGCCGCCGGACGCTGTGGAACGGCGCGAGCCGCTTGATCCACTTGTAGTTGCGCTCGACGAAGTCGATCACGATCCCCTCGCGGAGCGCGTCCGGGCTGACCTCGAAGCGCCGGATGCCGAGGTCCTTGAGCACTACGTCGATGAGGGTCGCCCCGGCGGCGATCTGGTCGACGCGCTTCTCCTGGATGCCCGGCGTGGCGAGGCGCTGCGCCCGGCCCGAGGTCATGAGCGTCTTGGTGACGCGCCGAATCGTGAGGGCGTCGAAGACGTAGTCGAAGATCTGCCCCGCCTCGCCCGAGGCCGAGGCGGCGAGCGCGGCGATGTTCTGGAGCGTCCCGGAGCTTCCGACGACGCGCCGCACGCCGGCCGTGCGGGCCGCTTCGAAAACCGGCGCGATCTCGTCCCGGACGTGCGCCCGCAGCGCGCGGAACTCCGGCTTCGACACGGGATCGGTCGTGACGAACTCCTCGGTCAGCCGGGCCGCGCCGAGCTTGAGGCTGGCGGCGAAGCGCGCGCCCTCCCGGTCGGCGACGATGAACTCGGTCGAGCCGCCACCGATGTCGACGAGGAGCGAGGGCTCCGAGAGGTCGACGGCCTGCCGGACGGCTTTGTAGATCAGCTCGGCTTCCGTCTCGCCGGAGATCGTGCGGACGTAGAGACCCGTCTCGGCGCGCACGCGCTCGATGAAGGCCCCGCCGTTGTCGGCCTCGCGGACGGCGCTCGTGGCGCAGGCGACGTAGTCGGCCACGCCGTCGCGGTCGCCCATCTGGCGGATCTTGCGGAGCGCGTCGAGGCCGCGCTGCTGCGCCTCGTCGGTCAGGTGGTGCGCCCGGAACCCGCCCTCGCCGAGGCGGACCATCTCCTTGAGCTTGTCCACGATCTCGAACGTCCCGTCGGGGAAGGCGTCGAAGACGACGGAGTGGAACGAGTTCGAGCCGATGTCGATGACGCAGAGCCGGATCGCTTCGGGGGCCCCGTCGCCCTGGCTCTCCGCAGGCAGGACAGGAGGCGACGTGGCGGCGGGGTAGGCGGGAGCAGGCATGGGCGCAGAGAGGAGAGACCAGAAGCTACGCTAGACCGCGCGACAGGGGCCCCCGCCTCGGTCGTACTTTCTCCCGCTCTAACCTGACCCGACGCGATGCCTCGCTTCCTCCCTCTCTTCCTCACCCTGCTGCTCGGTGCGGGCACGGCGGTGGCGCAGCCTGCCCTCCCGTTCGAGACGTTCCAGCAGTTCACCGACAGCCTCGAAGCGGTCGCCGCGATCCCCGACCCGGACGAGCGCGAGGCGGCGACGGATGCCTTCTGGGACGCGCTTGTCGCGGCCGAGCAGGTGCCGTTCGCGCTGGGCGATTCGGTGGCCTACCTCTACCGGGGGCCGGGCACGACGGTGCGCCTCGCGGGCGACCACAACCGCTGGAACCCGAGCGCCGAGGCGGCTCTCGCCTTCGTCGGGCAGAGCGACGTGCGGTGGCGCATCCACCGCTTTCCCGAAGCGGCACGCCTGGAGTACAAGCTCGTCCGCGACGGCACCTGGATCCTCGACCCCGCCAACCCGCACCAGCAGTGGGGCGGCTTCGGCCCGAACTCCGAGCTTCGGATGCCCGCGTGGGTCTTCCCCGAGGAGACCGTGCGCGACCCGGACGCCCCTGCCGGAGCCTTCACCCCGAACCGCACGCTTGCGAGCGCGGCCCTCGGCTACACGGTCACGTACCGGGTCTACACCCCGGCCGGCTACGATGCTCTCACCGACCTACCCGTCGTCTACGTCACCGACGGGCACGAGTACAGCGATGACCGGCTCGGCGCGCTCCGCACCGTGCTCGACAACCTAATCTACGAAGGCCGGGCTGAGCCTGTGATCGCCGTCTTCGTCGACCCGCGCGTGAACGGCCAGAACCGCCGCGCCGAGCAGTATGTCCAGAACCCCGCCTTCGCCGCGTTCGTCGCCGACGAACTGGTGCCCGCCATCGACGCCGCGTACCGGACCCGGCCGGACCGCGACGGCCGCGTTATCCTCGGGACCTCGCTCGGCGGGCTGTTCTCGGCGTACCTCGGGCTGGAGCACCCCGACGTGTTCGGCAAGCTGGCGATCCAGTCGCCCGCGTTCTGGGCGAGCGAGACCCCCGACTGGACCGGCCCGTCGATCTACGACCGGATGCAGGGCACCGAAGCCGGGCTGTTCGAGGTCTACATGTCCACCGGCACGATCAACGACACCGAGGACGGGGCGCGGCGGATGCGGGGCATCCTCGCGCCGAACCAGGGACTGGTCTACCACGAGGTCCCAGAGAGCCACAGCTGGGGCAACTGGCGCGCCCTCCTCGACGAGGTCCTGCTCGCCCTCGTCCCGGGCCAGACGACCGACACGGAAGACGCGCAGGGCGCGCTCCCGCCTCTCCACTTCACGCCCTACCCGAACCCGGCCACCGACCGCGTGACGTTCCGCTTCGCGCTCGGTGCGCCGGCTCGCGCGGGACTGGCCTGCTACGACGTGCTGGGGCGGCTCCGCGCCCGGCCGCTGGCGAGCGAGCGGTTGCCGAGCGGCGACCACGCCGTCACCGTCGCTGCGCGTGAGCTAGGCGCGGCGGGAGCGTACCTCTGTCGCCTGAGCGTGGACGGGCGCACCGCTGCGCGCCTCGTCAGCGTGCTCTGAGCATGAACGCATGCGGAGCGATGGAGCAACCGCCCGAAGGCCCTGAGCTACCCGCCCTCGGCTCCTGCGTACCGCGCCGTGGCAGCGCGTGGACGCGGTGGAGCGGGCGGATCCTGCTGAGGCTGGCCGGCTGGCGCATCGCCGGGCGCTTCCCCGATGCCCCCAAGTTCGTCGTCGCCGTGGCCCCGCACACCTCCAACTGGGACTTTATCCTCGGCGTCCTCTTCCGGCGTGCAGTCGGCCTGGGCGCGAGCTTTCTGGGGAAGGACACGCTGTTCCGCCCACCGCTCGGCTGGGCGATGCGGCGGCTCGGGGGAACGCCGGTCTACCGCGACGCGCCGCAGGGCCTCGTCGGGCAGGTCGCCGAGGTGTTCAGGCAGCGCGAGGCCTACGTGCTGGCGATTGCGCCCGAGGGGACGCGGGGCGCGGTCAAAGCGTGGCGTACCGGGTTCTACTACATCGCCCTCGAAGCCGGCGTCCCCATCGCCCTCGCCACGATCGACTACGGCCGCCGGGAGATCATCGGAGGGCCTGTTCTCCTCCCGTCCGGCGACTTCGAGGCCGACTTCCAGACGATGCAGGATTTCTTCCAGGGCGTCACGCCGAAGAACGACGCCGGGACCATCCCGTTTCTATGAGCGGACGAGCGTGATGCGCTGCGTCTGGACCTGCCCGTCGGCTTCGAGGCGGACGAGGTAGACCCCGCTCGGCAGCCCGGCTCCCTCGAAGCGCGCCGTGTGGGTGCCCGCGTCCTGCGGCCCGTCGAGCAGCACGGCCACCTCGCGGCCGAGCACGTCGTAGACGGTGAGCCGGACGTACGCGTCTGCCGGCGCGGTGAAACTGAGCGTCGCCGCCGACCGGAACGGGTTGGGGTAGGCGGGCGCGAGAGCAAAGCCCTGTGCTGCCGTCGCGCGACCATTGTCCAAAGCTGGCCCGTCGTCGTAGATCACACCGCCGACCTCGGCGTAGACGAGCCGGCCCCACCGGTAGAACGAGTAGCCGCCGCTGTCCATGCCGTACGACGTGACCCCCAGGTCGGCCGCCGCCGTGATGGACGTTTTCGGATACCGCTCGCGGGGGTCCACGTCGATCTGGAAAGTCCGCGTGCCGTCCACGTCGTAGAAGGCGTCGTCGATCTCCACGACCGCTGGCGCTACGTCCGGCTTGGTGGGATAGCGCGTGTTCCACGTCCCACCTTGCCGCTGGATCGTCCGCTCGACAGTGTCGCAGGTGCCCTGGATGGCTCGGCCTACGACGCGCCCGTCATCCGTGACACGGACCGCACACCGCGAGGCGTCGACCACTTCCCCGCCAAGCGATCGTCGCTCCACCTCGGCCACGCTCCACGGCGTGCCGCTTATGAGCGTGTCCGCCACGACGGTCCGCTCGACCTGCCCCCGGAAGAAGGGCGTACAGTCCCAGGTGAAGTACTCGCAGTAGCCTCGCTCGACCTCGTAGGTCCAGGTGTCGCCGAGCCCCAGCGGATAGAACCGGTCGCCCTCCAGCGCGGTCACGAAGCCGGCAAAGATGTCGTCATCGTCGGGTGCGCTGGGAAACTGGCCGATGAGGCCGCGATACGTGTAGTCCCCCGGCACGGTGCCCTCGGGCGTCTCCTGCACAAAGGTCCGCTCGACGCGCGCGCCGGGCCCGACCGTCACCTCCACCGGGCCGAAGACGGGGTCGAACAGCAGTCCATCCTTCTCGCGCTCGAGCTCGGCCCAGACCTCGACCGTCTGCACGGCGTCGGTGGTGTTGCGTAGCAGCGCCGTGAAGGAGAACGACCCGTCGTCTACGATGGCGACGGGCGTCTCGGCGATGAGCGTAAGCTCGACTGCCGGAAGCGGCTTCGCCGCGTCGAAGAGGTACGCCCGGCCGACGGCCGCCTCCCCGCTCGCGCCGACGAGGAGATTGCCGAGCCCGTCGCCGTCCACGTCCGGCACGCCGGCCACGCTCCGGGCGAAGGCGGAGTAGTAGTAGGGGGTATCGTCGGGCTCCGCAGGCGAAACCGCCGCCCCGAGCGGAGTCCCGTCGGCTCCGCTGAAGACGTAGGCCCGGCCCACCGGAACGCGGCTGCCGCTCGTCCGCTCCCGGTGCGCGCCCACAATCAGGTCGCCGCGCCCGTCGCCGTCCGCGTCCGGCACGCCCGAGACCGTGGCGCCGAAGTAGCTCCACCGCTGCTCGTTGGGCGAGGCCAGTTCGTAGAGGAGCCCCCCCGAGGCTCCGCTGAAGACGTACGCCCGGCCGGCACCGCGAGGCGAGCCGCCGGGGTTCTCGTCCCGCGCCCCGACGAGCACATCGCCGAGCCCATCGCCGTCGGCGTCGTCCACGCCCGAGACGGCGATGCCGAACTCGCCGCTGCTCTCCGCGTTGGGTGAGACCCACGCGTGGAGCAGCGCGCCGGTGGCTCCGCTGAAGAGGTAGGCCCGCCCTGCCTGGCGCTCGGTTCCGTCGGCCAGCAGGACCTCCTCCGTACTTGCCCCGATGAGGAGGTCGCCGAAGCCGTCGCCGTCCGCGTCCGGCACGCCCGAGACCGACACGCCGAACTGCCCGACGAAGGTCTCATTGGGCGAATCGATGGTCTGCAGCAGGGTGCCGTCGGCTCCGCTGAAAAGGTAGGCCCGGCCAGCCGGCGACGGCCGAGTTCCCTCCTCTCCGGCCGCGCCGACGAGCAGGTCAGCGAGGCCGTCGCCGTTCGTGTCGGGCACGCCCGCGACAGCCTGGCCGAAGCCGCCTCTCTCCTGCGCCTGCGGGGAGGCCAGCTCGAAGCGCAGCGCTCCCGTCGCCCCATCGTAGAGGTAGGCCGCCCCGGCGGAGCCGTACGGGAAGCTACGTCCGCCGCGCACGTCCCCGACGAGGAGGTCGCCGAAACCGTCGCCGTTGGTGTCCAGCACCCCGGCCACGGCACCTCCGAAGTCGCTGAACCCAGCAGCCCCGACCGGCTCCAGCTCGTAGCGCGGAGCCTGCGCCTGAACGGCAGCGGTGAGAAGCAGAAGCAGGGAGAAGAGCGCTAGGGTTGTTTTCATTGTGCTGTACGTATGGAGAACTCACGTTGTGTGGTAGAAGCGCTGCAGGACTGAGACGGCCGACCGCAGACGGCAGACCGCAGAGTCTAGCCCCCACGGCGGTCTGCCGTCCCCCGGATTGGTGTCCGGGGCAGGCTCTGTCTGCGGTCAGCAGGCACAAGGTTGCAGACTAGAGCTTGTTAGCAACTTGAGAGGCCCTGATGGCGCAGAAACGCTGTTCTGCTACTGTTACCTCCTCACATCGAGTCATTCCCGACCCTGATCGGGAATCCAGAAGGCGTACTACAAGCTCTGGATTCCCGCCTGCGCG
>JBCDKT010000051.1 GCA_038746285.1 Bacteroidota bacterium | reverse complement strand
GTCTTCCATCGAGCGCACGAGCTCGACGATGTCGGCCGGCTCCTCGACGCCGAGCTCGCGCTGGAGCACCTCGAGCTTGGCGTAGAGCCCCTGGAGCTGCTGCACCGGGTCGCCCTCCTCGACTGCCGCCATCGCGGCCTCCGTGACTTCCTTGTCCCGGTAGAGCTCGGTGAGCTGCTCCTGCATCGAGCGGACGAGGTCCACGACATCGTCGGCCGACGACACCTTCAGCTCGCGCTGGATCATCTCGACAGCGCGGCGCAGTTTGAGGGCCTCCCCAGACTCGGCGGGGGCCGCGCTGGCTTGTTCTTCGCCGGTGTCGTAGAGGTCGGAGAGCTGAGCCTCCATGCTGTCGATGAGGGCCACGAGGTCTTCGCTTGTGTCCACGCCGTAGCGTTCGCGCAGGCGGTCGCGGTCGAGGTAGAAGGCGTAGAGCTCGCCGGCGATGCGCTCGTACTGGCTGGGCTTGTCGCCCTCAGCGGCGTATTCCTTTTCCCGGTAGGAGTCGATCAGCTGAAGCTCCATCGAGCGGACGAGCTCAACGATAGCTTCGGGCTCGGACGTGCCCAGCTCGCGCTCGAGCAACTCCAGGGGCGCTCGCGATTCTGTCATAGGTGAAATGGGTGTTCGTAGCAAAAAGGGACGTGGAGGCGGACGCTCTGGGCGGATGCCGGCTCAGTCGGCCGGGGCGTCGTAGAGCGCAGCAAGCTGCTCTTCCATCGAGCGCACGAGGTCGGTGAGCTCGGTCGCCGAGGTGACACCGACAGCGGCGTACAGGGTGGGAAGGTCCGCAGGCCTCTCCTCGGCCTCGGCCTGGGCTGCTGCGCCACCGTAGAGCTCGGCGAGCTGCCCTTCCATAGAGCGTACGAGGTCGAGCAGCATGACCGGGTCGCTTGTACCGAAGGCATCTGTGAGCAGCGCTGGGTCCTGGGTTGAAGTATGAGTCATGAAAGCGCAGGTAAGCGGGGCAAAGGACGAGGCCGGCACAGGCGTGCCAGTCGGCAGGCATGGGCCTCTTGCGTGTGGGGCCCGCCGCATACAAGCGGTGGACCAAGGTGGTCGGTCGCGCACCGCCTGCGTCGAGGGCGTGCGCCTCGCCCTGGCGCCCTCCGCGCCGGGCAAGCCCCGGGATCCGTCGCTCCTACCTAGCTTTTTTGACCTTATAGATGAACGGCACCAGGTTTCTGCACGTTGCTCCACAGCCACCACGGGCTGGGCGGTTTCCACCTCGGCCCTTCCGAAATCTACTGGCCCCGTTTTCAGCCAGCCGATGAGGGCCAGAACGATTCGAACGTTTCTACCAGTTTCGAGGGGGAATCTACCCCCCGACCCCTGTCCACCCGAGGCCGCGTTCGCTGCGGCGTTCGCGCTCTCCAGCCCGCCCGTGGAGGCTGCAGCGATTCGAACGTTTCTACCGATTCCCAGGGGAAATCTACCCCCCGACCCCTGCCCACCCGAGGCCGCGTTCGCTGCGGCGTTCGGGTACCGTCTTTGCTAGGGAGACGCGCATCGCCCCCATTGATCTCAGCGCCGTGACCATGCTGACTGCTCCCCTCATCCAAGACGTCCTCACCGACCCTCAGATCGACGCCGCCTGGCAGGAAACGCTCGCGGGCTGGGAGGACGCCGTCCCCTCGCAAGTCAAGGCGACCCTCGCCTACGCCCGGGGCCTGCGCAACCAGGTACTCCAGCTCGCCCGCGACGTGGACGACGACGCCGACCTCGAACGGATGCTGGCGCTCCACTACATCGAGCTCAAGTGCCAGTGGACGAAGCTCAACGCGCTCGTCCAGTACCGCCTCGGCGCCGCGGGCGAGGTGCGCGAGGACCTGATGTACCGCGCGTCGTGCGTGAGCCAGCTGCTGGCCATCATCGAGCCCCTGCTGGACCAGCAGGACGTCGACGGGTTCACGGCCGTCCTCGCCGAGCCCATCGGCACGATGCGCCAGGCCGCCTAGCGAAGCGCGAGGCCGTCCGCGGAGGGATCGTTCACCCCACCACCTGCAGCCGGGCGAACTTGAGCTTGAGCTTCTTCTGTCCGACGGCCTGGAAGAACACGGTCGCCCTCAACGGCACAGAGACGAGGGGCTTTAGCCGGCGTCCTGTTGCAGCGCGGCTCGCAACTCGCTCGGTGTGTAGACGGAGAGCGACGCCCTCGTGAAATCTGCGACATTGCGGGTGACGACTCCTTCTGCCCCGGCGTGGCGCGCAGCCTCGTGCAGCACGGCATCCTCGAAGTCGCCGAACGGCAGGGCGAGAGCATCTTCGAGCACGGCCCGCGTCACCGGGGCCACTTCGAAGAGTCGGAGCAGCGTCCCAACGTGTCCACGCGTCTCTGCATCGCCCAGCGTCTTACGGGCGACGTAGTGGATCGTCGTGAGCGTCGTCGCTCCGAGCAGCCCGTCTAGATGCCCCCGTTCCACCTGCCCGAAGAGCCAGGCGGCATCGGCCGCATGGGGCTGACGCTTCAGTAGCACGTCGAGCACCACATTGGTGTCGAGGAGCACCCTCACTGGTGCTTCTCTTCGAGGTAGGCGTGATGGTCCTCCTCGCTGACCTCCGCACCGGCTAGCGCGCCGATGAGAGAGCGAGTGAGCGGCGGCAGCGGCTCCTCTTCAGGAGCTTCGCCCGGATGCTGCGTGAGCGCCCGGAAGTACCCCGCGACGAGCTTCGAGACCGACGTGCCCCGACGCCGTGCAAGTGCCTTCGCCTCGCGGATGAGCTCTTCGTCGAGCCGGAGCGTGAGCTTGGTTTGCATGGTATCGTGCTTCTGGCGTACAGATTTCACGCTCGTGTACGTCGAACTATCATAGCCGAGTTCCTACCCCACCACCTGCAGCCGGGCGAACTTGAGCTTGAGCTTCTTCTGCCCCGCCGACTGGAAGAACACCGTCGCTGCCGCCCGCTCGCCTCGGCCTTCGACGGCGAGCACCTTGCCCTCGCCGAAGGTCGGGTGCTCCACGAGGACGCCGGGGACGATCTCGGCCTCGCCCTCGTCGTAGACGATCCGCTCCCCCTCGGGCTCGGGCGCGCGCTTCGGGCGCGAGCGCTTCGGCTGGTCCGGGCGGAGGCTCTGGCGGTAGTAGTGCGGGTCCATCTCGCCGAACGAGCCGGTCGAGCCGCCCTTGACCGAGAACCGGCCCTTCTTGCCGGAGAACGAGCGCCCGGCCTCGGTGCGGATCACGTCGTCGACCTCGACCTCGTCGAGGAAGCGGCTGCGGATGCCGGGCTGCTGCTCGCCGAAGCGGTAGCGGCTCCGGGCGTACGACAGAAAGAGCAGCTCCTCGGCCCGCGTCACGCCGACGTAGAACAGTCGCCGCTCTTCCTCTAGCTCCTTGGGGTCCTGGGCGGCGACGGCGAGCGGGAAGAGCCCATCCTCTATCCCGGTTACGAAGACGACCTTGAACTCCAGCCCCTTCGAGGCGTGGAGCGTCATCAGCGTCACCCGGTTGGGGTCGCCCTCGTCGGCGTCGGCGTCGGTGACGAGCGACACCTGCTGCAGGAACTCGGAGAGGGTCGGCGTGTGCTCCGGCCCGGCGGCGTTGCCGAACTCGGCGATCGCGGAGATGAGTTCCTGGACGTTCTCCCACCGGGCGAGGCTCTCGACGGTGTTCTCCTCGCGGAGCGCGGCGAGAAGGCCGCTCTCGGCGAGGAGGTCGCGCGCGATCTCGTCGGCCGGGGCCGTTCCGGCCTTCGCCGCGTGGCGGCCGATCATGAACGTGAAGCCTTCGATGGCTTTGGCCGCGCGCGGCCCGACGCCGGTGTCGCCTGCCCGCTCGAGCGCCTGCCAGAGCGTGAGGCCTTCGGCGGCGGCAAACCGCTCGACGGTCTGCATCGTCTTGGCCCCGATCCCGCGCGTCGGGTTGTTGATCACGCGGCGGATCGAGGCGGCGTCGTTGGGGTTGACGACGAGGCGGAGGTAGGCGAGGGCGTCTTTGATCTCGCGCCGGGAATAGAACGACAGCCCGCCGACGATGCGGTACGGGATGCCGCCGCGCCGGAGGGCCTCCTCCAGCGAGCGGCTCTGGGCGTTCGTCCGGTAGAGCACCGCCGCCTCGCGGTAGCCGACCCCGTGGCGGACGTGGAGGTCGCGGAGCCGGCGCTCGACCTTCTGCGCCTCGTCGCGCTCCGAGAGCGCCTCCATCAGGACGACGTGCTCGCCCTCGGCGTTGTCCGTCCAGAGGTCCTTGTCGAGCTGGTCGGCGTTGTGCTTGATGACGGCGTCGGCGAGGCGGAGGATGCGGCCCGTCGAGCGGTAGTTCTGCTCCAGCCGGATCGTGGTCGCGGCAGGGTAGTCTTTCTGGAACGAGAGGATGTTCTGGATGTCGGCCCCGCGGAAGGCGTAGATGCTCTGGGCGTCGTCGCCGACCACGCAGAGGTTCTTGTGCTTCGCGGCCAGCATCCTGGCGAGGCTGTACTGGGCGTGGTTGGTGTCCTGGTACTCGTCGATGTGGAGGTATTTCCAGCGGCCCTGGTACTGCTCCAGCACGTCGGGGTGGTGGTGGAACAGCTCGATAGGCTTGATCAGGAGGTCGTCGAAGTCGAGGGCGTTGGCGCGGCGGAGGGCGTCGTTGTAGGGTCCGTAGACCTTCGCCGCGACCTCCTCGAACGGGTCGGCGGCGAGGCGGGCGTACTCCTGCGGGCTGACGAGGCCGTTCTTGGCCCCGCTGATGCGGTTGCGGATCGAGCGCGGCGTGTAGCGCTTCGGGTCGACGTTGTAGCGGCCCAGGACGTTCTTGATGATGTTCTCGGAGTCCGCCGTGTCGTAGATCGAGAAGTCGCGCGTGTAGCCGAGGCGCTCGGCCTCGCGGCGGAGGAGGCGGGCGAAGACCGAGTGGAAGGTCCCCATCCAGATGCCGCGCGCGTCGGCCTCGCCGACGAGGCGGACGACCCGCTCGCGCATCTCCTTCGCTGCCTTATTGGTGAACGTCAGCGAGAGGATCTGGCTCGGCCACGCCTTCTTGGCCGCGAGCAGGTAGGCGATCCGGTGGGTCAGCGTCCGCGTCTTCCCGCTCCCCGGCCCGGCCACGATCATCACCGGCCCCTCGGTCGTGGACGCGGCCTCGCGCTGGACCGGGTTGAGGCCGTCGAGGATGTCGGCCGCCGCAGCTTCGGCAGCCGCGGGGTCGGCAGGGGCCGGGGTCGGCATCATCGGATCCGACGCCATCGGGTCGGGCGTGGCGGGCGTGCTGGAGAGGGTAAAGGAGCGCATAGGCTGGAGGGGTGAGAAGGCGGGGCGCGAGGTGCCTGTCGGATGATAGCGACGAATGACGAGTAGCGAGCTACGAATTTCGAGCAGGCACCCTCTCGCTCCCCATCCGCGCTTTCGACCCTCCGTGCCGCTCAGCCCTCCACGCGGGCGCTCAGCACGTCGAAGATGTTGGGGTCGCCCTCGTTGACCTTCCCGCCGCCGACGCCGTCGTCGGCCCTCTGGCGGACGGAGCGGAAGGCGCCGACGTCGCCGCTCTCGTCGTTGGCCCCGACGAGGAGCGTGACGCCCGCGCCGCGCTCGAGCTCGGGCAGGACGAACTTCGGGAGCGAGAACGTGACGGCCCCCTCCTCGGCCGAGACGAGCGCGCCGCCCATGTCGCCGAACTCGCCGAGCACGCGGCCGCGCGCGTCCTCGATCCGCAGCCCGTCGCCGACGAAGACGATGAACTCGAACCCGCTCGAGGCCGGGAACCGGTAGCCCGAGTTGCGCCCCACGTCGGTCTTCCCGCCCTCGGCCGTGTCGAAGGCGAGAGCGACGAGCGCGGGCTGGAACCCGAGCGCGGCGGGGTCGGCCACGTCGGCGAACTCGATGCGGACGTACTGCGTCGAGTCGTCCTGGGTGATTTCGAGGTAGCTCACGTCGAGCGTGCGCTCGGGGATCGTGGTCGGGTAGGTGTAAGTCGCCGTCGTCCCCCAGTCGTCGCCGTCGGGGTCGGTGCGGGTGAGGATCGGGATCGAGAGCGGGTTGGTGCGGCTGACCTGGGGCGGGCCGAGCACGCGCGAGCGCTTGACCTGGCGCATCACCGGGTACTCGGCGCGGAGGTTGGGCTCGGCGAAGGCGAATTCCGCGGCCTCGGGCACGGCGTAGCTGCTGTCGGCCTGCACGGCTTCGCCGTCGACGGTGACGGCGTCCGCCGAGAGCGTGACGGCGACCGAGTCGAGGGGGACGACGAGCGTGTCGCCCTGCACGCGCGCAAGCGGCACGGCCTTCATCTGCCCGAACGCTCGCACCCGCACCGTCGCCCCGCGCGGCAGCCGCCCCGAGGGCACGAGGCGGACCGACAGCTCGCTGCCGCTCTGCTCCATCGTGGCCCGTACCTCGCCGTCGTCGAGCCGGAACGTCGCCGTCGTCTCGCCCCACGACTCCGGCAGGTGCGGTTCGAGGGCGACCGTGCTGCCGCTCCGGTAGCGGATGCCCGCGTAGTCCTGGTAGGCGTTGCGGATGAACTCGGCGAGGGTCCACGGCTGCACGGGCGCGCCGCCGAGGTCGGGCTCGCTCTCGCCCTCGCGCGGGTGGGCGTCGAGGTTCTCCGCCGCCGCGCCGACCACGCCGCGGTCGAGGATGAGCCGCTGGAGCGCCTCGGTCTGGGCGTAGGCTTCAGCCGTCGCCCCTTGCTCGACGAGGAGCGAGACGAGCGGGCCGGTGAGCCACGTCCACACCGTGCCGTCGTAGCGCGCCGCCGCCGGCTCGTAGAAGTCGGAGGCGTTGAGGTAGGGGTAGAAGAGCGAGTCCGACTGCGGCAGCGTCGAGACGCCGTAGGGGTAGACGAGGCCGGCCGTCAGACGCGCGAGGGCGCGGCGCTCGGTCTCGGGGTCGAGGTCGAAGGCGCGGAGGGCGAGGAGCGCGCTCGGGCGAAGCTGGTCGCTCGGCTGCCCGGTGGCAGAGACGAAGTCGGCGACGCGGTCTCCGTCGACGAACGCCTGCTCGAAGCGGCGCTGGAGGACCGCCGCGCTGTCGCCGTAGGCCTGCGCCGAGGTCGGACGTCCGCTGATCTGGCCCATGACGCGCGCGATCGGCTGCATCGCCCGGAGCGCTTCGTAGAACCGTCCCTGCGCCTCGACCGACCGGTTCGTGCGCGGCACCCGGCCCCGCCCGTCGAACGGCTGCACCCAGGTTTCGCCCGCCCGGTTGCTGATAAACCCGTCCGGCGAGGCCGTGTCGCCGAACAGACCGCGCGTGGCGAAGACCGTCCGCGTCCAGAACTCGGCCGTGTTGTCGGTGATGAGCGAGCGGTCGCCCGTCGTGCGGAGGTAGTCGCCGACGGCACCGATGAAGACCGGCGTGGCGTCGACCGTCGTGAACTGCGGCTGGCCGCCCGCGAACTCGTTCGGGACGCGCCCGAAGCGGTCGATCCGCCGGTCGCGGCGCTGCGCCCGGCCGAAGGTGGTCAGGAGCGCCCGCGCCCGCTCCCACTGGCCTGTCGCAAGAAACGCTCCCTCCAGCGCAGCCAACGTTGAGCGTCCGCGCGGGTTGTCGGCCCCCGGCAGGCCGGAGACGAGCCGGAGGCCGGTCGAGTCCTCGACGACGAGCGCGTCGAGCGAGAGCCGCGCCCAGTCGAAGGCCCGGTTGAAGGCCTCGTCCTCGGTCCGAATCGCAGGGCCGCCGAGCGCCGAGGCCAGCCGCTCGACCTGCCGGTCCCGCAGCCCCTCGCGCTGCCGCAGCACTTGCCGCACCGCCGCCGCCGCGTCCTCCGGTGTGTTGCCCGTCGCAAACGCGACGGTGCCGGGTGTGGCGAAGCGGACCGCCCCGGCGGCGAGGCCCCGCTCACGGATGCCGAGGGCGTCGGTGACCTCCGCCGTCCTCGTCCGCACGGTCCCGTCGGTCGCGGCCACGGCGAGCCAGACGGGGCGCGGGCTGCCCGCGCGCGGTTCGAGGTAGTTGCCGCGGGCGATGAGGAGGGCGTCGCCCTGAGCCTGCACGCTGTACTCCGCTGCTCCGCGCCGGTCCGTCACGAGCGGCCGGAGCTCCAGCGTCCCGACGCTGTCGGCGACCTCGACCAGGAGCGCGCCGTCCACGAGCGCGACGGTCTCGGTCAGTTCGCTGAGCGCCGGCCCGCGCACCGCCCGAAGCAGCCCGGCGAAGAAGCCCGACGAGTCCGCCTGCCGGTAGGTCCGCGCCGCGAAGTCCGGCCGCACGACCCCGCCCGTGACGTGGCCCGGGCCGACCCCGACCGAGTCCTCGACGAAGTGCCACCGCCAGCCGCTGAGCATCCGAAACCCGCCGACCGTGAGGCCCATCGCCGGGTCCGTCGGTACGCCTGCGAGGGCGTCGAAGAAGTAGGTCCCGGTCCGGTCGGTGAAGACGAACGACCGGTCTGCAGTGGAGTCAGCCTCGACAGCGAGGCGAGCGAGGGCTGCCGGTTCGCGGTCGGCTACGCCGCTCGGCACGGCCGCGTCCTCGCCGCATCCGGCCAAGAGTGCAAGGGCTACGAACAGCAGGGCGAAGGGGACAGAGCGAGTCACTGGAGCAGAAGGGAGAGCAGGCAGAGGGAGATGCGCCTGTATGAAGATAGGCTCCGCGCCTGGACCCGAGACTACCGCGGCCAGGCGGCCTTACTTCTCCCCCTTGAACCCGGCCCGGATGCCCTCGACCAGGTTCGAGATGTCGCCCGATAGCAGCGCCCGCCACTCGTCCCCGTAGCGCTTCGTCGTCACCACGTCCGTCTGGACCACGCTCGCGCCCATCATGGACATCGAGCTTCGCGTCACGACGTGCGCGAGCGAATCGCCCTCCATCACATGGCCGATCATCTCGGCTTCCATGCTGCGCAGGGCCTCCCCGATTTCCGGCTGCATCCCGAAGACCGACCCAAGAAAGCGGGCGAACACCTCCTCCGGCGATAGCGCCGCAATCGCTTCGGGATCGTCGTCTCCGACGAACATCATCGCAGCCATGCCCGACGAGTCGAGCGCAACGATCTCGCCAACGAACCCTTTGAGGCTGGCGAGCGCGTCCGGGTGCATGAGGCTGGCAGCGCGCTCGAAGTCGGACGCCTGGAACGCGGCTGTGAGCTGCGCGGCTGCGTCCTCCGGGGTCGCGGCCTCCGGAGTCGCGGGCTGCGCGAGGACGGACGGCGCAGCAACGAGCGCGAGCAGGAAAAGAAAACGCATCAGGCCGGATTGGCGGGTTCGTCTCCGAGGAGGCCGCCGAGGACCTCCGCGTCGTGGCCGTCGCCGAGGATGAGGTGGCCCATGCGGTCGCGCTTGGTGCGGAGGTAGTCGGCGTTGTCGTCGTTCGGCGCGATCTCGATCGGGACGCGGCCGGTGATCTCGAGGCCGTAGCCGGCGAGGCCGATGCGCTTGGTCGGGTTGTTGGTCATCAGGCGGAGCTTGCGCACGCCGAGCGAGCGGAGGATCTGGCAGCCGGTCCCGTAGTCGCGGTGGTCGGGCTTGAAGCCGAGGGCCTCGTTGGCCTCGACGGTGTCCATCCCCTCCTCTTGCAGCTTGTAGGCGCGGAGCTTGTTGAGCAGGCCGATGCCGCGCCCCTCCTGCTTCATGTAGAGCACGACCCCTTGCCCCTCGGCCTCGATACGCTGGAGCGCCGTGGCGAGCTGGTCGCCGCAGTCGCAGCGGTTGGAGCCGAAGATGTCGCCGGTGACGCACTGGCTGTGGACGCGCGTGAGGACCGCGTCGTCCTCGGTCCAGTCCCCTTTGACGAGGGCGAGGTGGACGGCTCCCGTAAGGACTTCTTCGAAGGCGTGAAGCCGGAAGCGCCCGAACTTGGTCGGCATCTCGACCTCGGCGACCGGCTCGACGAGCGCCTCGGTCCGCATCCGGTAGGCAATGAGGTCCTTGATCGTGATGAGCCGCATGTCGAAGGCGGAGGCGAGGCGGCGGAGGTCGGGGACGCGGGCCATCGTCCCGTCGTCGTTCATGATCTCGATGAGCACGCCGGCGGGCGCGAACCCGGCGAGGCGGGCGAGGTCGGCGGCGGCTTCGGTGTGGCCGGCGCGGCGGAGGACGCCGCCGGTCTGGGCGCGGAGCGGGAAGATGTGGCCGGGCCGGGCGAAGTCGCTCGCGCTCGCGGTGGGGTCGGCGAGCGCGCGGATGGTCTTGGCGCGGTCGGCGGCCGAGATGCCCGTCGTCGTGCCCCGGTTGTAGTCGACCGAGACGGTGAACGGCGTGTCGTGGAGCGAGGTGTTGACCTGCTCCATCATCGGGAGGGCGAGGGCGGCGGCGCGCTCGCGCGTGATCGAGACGCACATCAGGCCACGCCCGTGCTTCGCCATGAAGTTGGCGAGTTCCGGCGTGACGGCCTCGGCGGCCCCAATGAAGTCGCCCTCGTTCTCGCGGTCCTCGTCGTCGACGACGATCACGAGGCGGCCGGCGCGGAGGTCCTCCAGGGCGTCCTCAATGGGGTCGAAGAGCAGTCGGTCAGTCGGCATAGCGCAGCGCGTAGGTTGGCCGCTTGAACGAGGCCTCCGGCGGCGGGTTCGGGGAGAAGAGGGGAAGAGAGGAGGCGCGGACGAGCGGAAGACGGGCTCGGCGCTGGCTCCTGGAGTCCTCCGCGCTTCCCGCCCTCCGCTCTTCCAATCCTCTAGTCCTTCGTCTGCACCGAGGCGACGGCGTTCTTGTCGAAGCGGAGCTTGACATTGTCGTCCACCTGCGCCAGCACGCTGTTCTCGTCGACCTTCGTGACGGTCGCGTGGACGCCGCCGATGGTTACGATCCGGTCGCCTTTTTTTACGGCCGAGATCATGGCCTTGCGGGTGTCTTCCCGCTTCTTCTGGGGGCGGATGATGAAAAAGTAGAAGACGACGAAGACGAGCAGGAAGGGGAGGAGCAGCCCTACCAGCCCTCCGCCTTCGGGTGCTACTTGGAGGAGGAAAAATGAAAGGGCAGGCGTAGAAAGCATGGGGCTGGGGTGGGGTGAGGAGAGGCCGGGCTAAGCGACGGCTCCGAGAGTGTCGAAGATACGGCTGGCAAAGCGGCACCGTCGGGTGCGTGGAACCGCGCGATGTCGTTCCTACCCGCGGCGCGCGAGGGTTCTGGGTCCGGCCTTGGCACTAGGATGTCGACAGCGGCTTTGTACGTCCGCTCATGGTGGACGGCCGTTACGGTCTTAGCGACTGATACTGGGTCTCAAATCGAGACCCTGGGGCGGCTCGGTAATAGCCTTTCCCTTTGCCAGCCTCACCTGGCGGGCTTGCCTGAGGACTCGCTGCCTCCCCCTCCAGAGGGGGCTACACTCCAACATCACTCCAGCTTCACATACCACACAACATGCGTATCTATCTCACACTCTTCCTCCTCAGCGCCGTTGCCCTAACCGGGTGCGCCGAGGACCTCGTTGGCCCCACCATAGAGACATCAGGCGTCACCGCTCCCGTCGTGACAGCCCCGGACTTCGGCTCGCTCTACGCCTCGTGGGAGGCAACAGACGCTTCCGGCGAGCACCAGTTCGCCTTCCGGCAAGGCCCAGTCGGTCTGCCGGAGGCTGCGGACGGCGGCCCCGAGGTGCGGATCGCTGGCGCCGGCGCGTTCACGCCGGCCAAGGGCGGGAAGCGCGGCCCCCTCGAGCGCCTCGCGTTCGGCATCGACGGCTACGTCGACGCAGACAGGCAGGTCACGTTCAACCTCGTCAGCGGCGGGGTCGTGATCGGCACGGCCGAAGGCCAGGCCAACGCGGCCTACACCGAGCTCGTCTTGGAGGTCTCGCTTTCGGACCGCGAGGCGTACAGCGTCACCCTCGCCCCAGCCGAGGTGATCCCCCCGGTGGAGGAGGACACGTCGCTTCCGTAGTCGGGTTTTCTCCTGCTCCGAACCGAGCGCCTGTGGCTTCCGTCGCAGGCGCTCGCTCGTTGTGGCTGCCCGTCAGCGCAGCCTACCGTAGGCGATCAGCCGCGACGCCTGCCGCCGGAGCGCGGGCTGCGCCATGAGCCAGCGCACGGGCGCAGCCAGCCGGGGCTCGGGCGCGCCCAGCATCGGGGCCAGCACGAGGCGGTGGGCGAGCGCCTGCGCGCGCTGCACGAGCCGCACGGCCCCCTCGCGCCGGCGCTGCACGGTCCGCAAGTCGTCCTCGTCCGCCCGTCCCGCGAGGAGGCCGCCGGCCAAGCGCTCGGCGGCGCAGGCCGCGTCCTGGAGGGCCAGGTTGATCCCGATCATCCCGACGGGACTCATCGCGTGCGCCGCGTCGCCGATGCACAGAAAGCCGGGGCGGTGCCACCGCCGGAGCCGGTCGATCTGCACCCGCAGCAGCGCCGTCTGCCGCCAGCTCTGGAGCACGCCCGTTCGGTCGGCGAAAGCCGGCACCGTGCGGGCGATGCCGGCGCGGAAGGCGTCGAGGCCGCGCGCGCGGAACGTGGGGAAGCTGTCTTTGGCAATGATCGCCCCGACCTGCCAGTGCGTGCCGGCGTCCATCAGCGCCAGCATGGTGCCGCGCCCGAACCGGAAATAGGCCCCGGCCTCCTGCTCGTCGCCGGGGCACCGCGGGAGGGTAAACCACAGCACGTCGATGGGCACGCCGTACGGCTTCGGCCGCAGCCCGGCCCGGGCGCGGAGCGCCGAGTGCCGGCCGTCGCAGGCGACGGTGAGCGGGGCGCGGAGTTCGCGCCGCACTCCGTCTTTTTCGTAGACCACGCCGCGCACGACGTCGTCCTCTTCGACCAGCGCCTGCACGTCGGCTCCGGTGACGAGGCGGGCGTGCGGGTAGCGGAGCAGTTCCTCGAAGACGAGCCGCAGGAAGTCGGCCTGCTGCATCAGGAGGACGTAGGGGAAGGGCGTGGCGAGGGTGCCGAAGTCGGCGAACCGCACCTCGCCGGCGGCGTCGACAGCAGTGAAGTGGGAGGTCTTGGCGTGCGGGAGCGCGAGGATGCGCTCAGCGAGGCCGGCGTCGGCCAGGATCTCCAGCGCGGCCGGGTTCAGCGTGTTGCCCCGGAAGCTGCGGTCGAGGTCGGCGTGCTTTTCGAGGACCGCGACGGGAACGCCGCGCCGGGCGAGCAGGAGCGCGAGCACCGCTCCGGCCGGACCTCCCCCCACGATGGCGCAGGCTGTCTGCATCGGACCGCTACGGCTCGGCTGTCACCGCGCCAAGCCAGGACGCAACGACCTGGGCCAGCGCGATGCGGTGGCTGGAGAAGACGTGGTCGTCGTCGAACGTGGTCTCGGCGAGCGCTGCCGTCCCGGCGTCACCGAACGCCTCGGCGAGCGGGCGGTGGTGCAGCGACGGGATTGCGAGGTCGTCGCGCGCGGCCCCGACGAGGAGGAGCGGTCGGCTCGCCAGCGCGGGCACCCGGTCGAGGAGGTCCCACGCACCCTGGTTCGCAGCCATTTCTTCGGTGAGGCCTTCCGCCGTCGCGCCGCGCAGCGGAGGCACGAGCGGGCCGAGCGCCGCGACCGTGCGGGCGCGCACCTCCGGGACACGCTCCATCAGCCGAGCGTGGAGCCCGAAGTTGAACGCCGCGAGGGCGGCCACGGCTGGGACGCGCTCGTCGGCCGCCGCCGCGATGAGCGCCGCGAAGCCGCCCATCGAGTGCCCGACCGGAATGAGCCGTGTTGTGTCGATGCGGAAGGCTGCGGCCGTCTCCGGCTGCCGGAGAAACGCGAGCGTGGCCGGCACATCTTCCAGAGCCCCGGTAATCGAGAAGGCCCCGCCGCTGCCCCACGAGCCCCGGTAGTGCATCGTGGCGACGTTGAACCCGCAGCGCCGCAGGGCTTGTGCGAGGTCGAAGTTGCGCTCGTTGCCGGGGCAGCCGTGGAGGAGCAGTACCGTCGGGTGCGGCCCCGGCCCGTCGGCGACGTAGATGCACCCGAGCAGCCGCTCGCCCGCACTCTCGACCGTGAATGAGAACAGATCGGGCGGGTACGCCAGGTCCACCGTCTCAGGATCACGTAGAACCGGAGCCTCGGCAACCGCCGTCCCGTTCGTCGCTCGTCGCTCGTCGTTCGTCACGCGCATCAGCCTTTCGGGCGCAGCGGGCGCATCATGACCTCGGAGATGAGGTAGTTGTCCGGCGCTTCGAGGACGTGGACGACGGTGTCGGCGATGTCCTCGGGCTGCATCGGGTTGGCCGAGCCGCTCGTCCCCGCCTCGTCGGCGAAGTGGGTCTCGACCGAGCCGGGGTAGACGCACGTCACCTTGATCCCGTCCTCGCGCAACTCCTTCATGATGGCCTCGGAGAAGCCGCGCACGGCGAACTTGGTTGCGTTGTAGCCGCTGATGTGCGGGTTGCCAAGCAGGCCGGCGACGGAGGCGATGTTGACGATGTGCCCCCCGAAGCCACCCTCCGCGTTCTGCGCCTTCATCGTCGGGATCGCGGCGCGGGTGCAGAAGAAGAGGCCGTCGACGTTCGTGTCCATCATCACGTTCCATGCCTCGTCCTCGTACGCCTCCACCGGGCCGAAGCGGCCGAGGCCCGCGTTGTTGATCAGCACGTCGCAGCGGCCGGCCTCGCCCTGGACCGTCTTGAAGGCGCGCTCCACGTCGTCGCGGTCGCGCACGTCGCACGCGACGGGATGGAAGGCGTCGCCGAGGGCGTCGTGGAGGTCCTTGAGGGCGTCTTCGCTGCGGGCGAGGCCGAAGACGGTGGCCCCTTTGGCGGCAAGGGCTTCGGCGAAGGCGCGGCCGAGGCCCCGGCTCGCGCCGGTGACGACGGCGACTTTGTCCTGGAGTTGCATCGTGGAGTGGATGGAGGGTGGCGAGGGGCGAAAGGGTATCTTCCAACGGCACCTCCCCCCCGCCGTTCCGACCGCTCCGCCGTGCCTTCGCTGCCCTCGCCTTCCTTCGTCTTCGGCGACCGCTCGTTCACGCCCGCCAAGGTGATCCGGCACCTCGCGCCCTTCGTCGGCGACGACCGGCAGGCGCGCATCGAGGCCGTCGTGACTGGGCGAACGGTGAGTGTCGTGCCGGTCCTGGAGCGGGTCCACGACCTCGGCAACGTCAACGCGGTCCTCCGCAGCGCCGAGGGGCTAGGCTACGGCGCGGCGCACCTCGTGGGCCTGCAAGGCGACGCCGCCGCCTGGGCGCAGGAGCGGGACCCGGACGAGTCCCGCGTCGAAGGCGGGACGGGGCGGGCGCGGCGGCAGAGCCAGGGGGCCGACAAGTGGCTCGACCTCCACCTCTGGCCGGACGCGGCCTCGGCGTGCGACGGGCTGAGGGCCCAGGGCTACCGCATCGCCGCCACCCACCTCGCCGCCGACGCCGTCCCCATCGGCGCGGTCGACTTCACCGTCCCGACCGCGCTCGTCTTCGGCAACGAGCGCGACGGCATCTCGGACGCCCTCCTCGCCCGTGCCGACCTGAACGTCGTCCTCCCGATTGACGGGTTTATCCAGAGCTACAACATCTCCGTCGCCGCCGCGCTCGGGCTCTACCACGCCCGGCAGGACCGGCTCCGCCGGCAGGGATTTCACGGCGACCTCTCTGGCGACGAGCGCCTCGCCCTCGCCGCCCGCTACTACGTCCACTCGGTCAAGGCCGCCGCCCCGATCCTCGCCCGCATCGCCCGTGGCGAAAGTCGGTGACAGCGCGGCGTGATATTTTGCAGGGTCGCGCCATCCCCGTCGGGGCAAGGCACGCCTCGCCCCTGCCTGCGCGGGAAAACTTTCTCCGGCTTTCCTCCCCCACTATGCCTCTGCGCCGCGTCCTACTCTCCCTTGCCTTCACCCTCCTCTTTCTTGGCTGCAAGAGCGCGGACGAACTCTACAACGAAGGCCAGGCGCTGGAGCTGCGCGGCGACTACGAAGCCGCCGCCTACCTCTACGCCGACGCGCTGGAGAAGGAGCCGGGCTTGCGGAAGGCGCAGGGCCGCCTGCTCGAAGCCGGGAAGCTCGCCGTCAACCAGCGCCTGGTGCGGATCGACGATGCCGAGCGCGCGGGCAGCTGGGTGGAGGCGGCGAGCCAGCACCGGGGGCTGGACGGCCTCGCGGCGACGGCCTCGCGGGTCGGGGTGCCGCTGGCGCTTCCGGCGGACTACGCCGAGCAGCGCCGGGCCAACTTCGACGCGGCCGTCGCCACGCTGCTCGACGCGGGCGGTGCGGCGGTCGCGCGCGGCGATTTCGACGGGGCAATGCAAGCCTACCGCCGCGCCGACACCTACGAACCATCGCCCGAAGCGGCTGGCCTTCTCGCCGACGCCCGGCTCGACGCGACGGTTGCGTGGGCCGGGGCCGACCTCGCCGCCGGGCGCTACCAGGCAGCCTTCGCCCGGGCGGAGGACGCCCTCGCCTTCGTCCCGCCGGGGAGCGCGGCCGCCGCGCAGATCCTCCGCCTCCAGACCGAGGCCCTCGACCGGGGGAGCATCCGCACGGCCTTCACCCCGCTCCAGCCCAGCCAGACCCGGCGCGGCCTCCCCCGCGGCTTCCTCGACGCCCTCAACGACGACCTGGAGATCGACCGCTGGACGCAGCCGCCCCCGTTCGTGCTCACGCTGGAGCCGGCCCTCGTGCGCCGCGCCCTGCGCGACCTCGGCCTGCGCGGTGCGATCGACCCGCCGGACGCGGCCCGGCTCGGCTACACCCTCGGCGTGGACGCCGTCTTCGCGGGCGAGGTCGAGCGCTTTGATCGGACGGCGGAGGAGCGCGCGCGCGAGACGCGGGAGGCCCGCACGCGCCGCGGCGACCGCGTGACCTACACCCGGATCGAAGACGAGGTGGAGATCGAGGCGACGGTCGTTTTCGACCTCGTCGAGACGGACGCGCGGCGCGTACTGTGCAGCCGCGAGGTCGGGCGGTCGGCCAACCTGCGGATCGCACGCGGCGTCTACGACGGCCCCGTCCGCACGCTCGACCTCTCCCGCGCCGAGCGCCGCCTGTTCAACGAGGAGGCCCGCGCCGATGCCGAGCGCGCGCTGGAAGACGAACTGATCGACGCCCTCGCCGAGCGCATCGCCGAGGCTGCCTTCGACTGTCTGCTTGCCGAGGTCCCCTGATGCCTGACGCGGCTGACGCCTTTCCCTTTCTGTCGGAGGCCACCCCAACGTTTCGGGACGCCTTCGTGCAGACGGCGCGTCCGCTCCACCTCGACGCGGGGTCGCCGATCTGTCTCGAAGGCGACCTGTGCCGTCACCTCCCGCTCGTGGTGCGCGGCACCGGGCGGGTCTACCGGATCAGCGAGACCGGGCGGGCGCTAACCCTCTACCGAGTCGAACCGGGCGAGAGCTGCATCCTCACGGCGTCCTGCGTCCTCAGCGCGCGCCCCTTCCCCGCCTTCGCCGAGGCGGAGACCGATGTGGAAGCCTTCGCCGTACCCGCCGAGGCGTTTCGGGCGTGGTTCGACGCCTCGCCCGCGTGGCGCGGCTACGTGTTCGACCTCCTCGCCCGTCGCTTCGCCGACGTGGTGGAGTTGGTGGAGGCCGTGGCGTTCCAGCGCGTGGACGAGCGCCTCGCGGCCCACCTCCTCACCGAGCAAAACGCAGCGGGGCATGTCGTCCGAACACACGAAGCCCTCGCCGCCGACCTCGGAACCTCGCGCGAGGTCGTGAGCCGAGTGCTCAAAGAGTTCGAGCGCCAGGGCCTCGTCACGCTGAACCGGGGCCGCGTCCTCCTCGACGACGCGGCTGGGCTGGCCCACCGGTGAGTCGCCGCGCCGGAGCAGGGTTGGTGACGTAGGTCACGGAACGGAACGGGCAACGCACCCTAGATTGCCGACCTGTGCCGCACCCACGAAGCACAGGGTCGCTCCTCACCACCCACGCCATCCCCGATGAAAAAGAACATGGGTTCCCTCGACCGCACCCTGCGCGTCGCCGCCGCTGTCCTCGTCGTCGTGCTCTACTTTGCCGGCGTCATCAGCGGAGCTGTCACGGTTGTGCTGGGCGTCATCGCCGTCGTGCTTGTCCTCACGAGCTTCATCGGCATCTGCCCGGCCTATCTGCCCTTCGGCCTCTCGACGCGCCGGAGCGGAGGCTAACCCCGACCGCATCGAGCGGGCGAGGTCGTATCCTAGGCGGACACTGCCGTCCGCCCGATGCTCCTCACCTACTACACGCTCCACGCCCTCGCCGCCGAGTGGGACGCCTCGCTCCGCGGCGCGACCGTTCAGGACGCCTACTCACAGAACCGCGCCGAGCTGTCGGTCGCGCTCGCGGGCGCAGACGACTGGACGCTCGCTGCGGTTGTCCGGCCCGAGTTGCGGCTGCTGTTTCGCAACCCCGGCTACGGCCGAGCCCGCCGCAACAGCGCCGGCCTGTTCGAGGCCGCGCACGGGCGGCGCGTCGAGGCAGTGCGAGCGGCCGAGCGAGACCGCGTGGTGTTCGTCGACCTCGGGGGCGGCATGCGGTTTCAGGTCCAGCTCTTCGGCCCGCGCCCGAACGTGTGGCTGGCCGAGGGCGAGCGCGTGCTCGAAGCCTTCCAGTCGGACGATGCCTGGGAGGACGAGGCCCCGCCCGCGCCGCGTCCGGCTCCGGCGGTCGAGACGTTCGCGGACTTCGAGGCGCGGTGGCGCGATAACCGGAAGGTGGTCGCCCAGGCCGTGCAGGCGGCGATGCCGCTCTTCGACCGGGCGCTCGCCGAGGAGGCCGTCGCCCGCGCCGGGGCCGCGACCGGATCGCCTGCTGACGTGACCGAGCCCGAGCGACGCGCTCTGTTCGGGGCCGCGCAGGAAATAGAGGCCGAGCTTGCCGAGCCTGCGCCGCACATCCTCTGGCGAGGGGCTCGCGCCGAGGCGTTCGCGCTCCTCGACCTGCGGAGTGCCGACGCGGGGCTGCGCGAGGAGCGCTTCGGGACCGTCGACGAGGCGGTCCGCGTCTACGCCCGCCGCCGCCTCGCCCAGCAGCACTTCGACGCGCGCTACGAGCCACTCGAAAAACGGCTCGCCGCCTCGGCCCGCCGCCTCCGCCGCAGCGCCGACCGGATGCTGGAGGAACTCGCCAACGAGAGCCGCGCCGACACCTACGAGCGCTGCGGGCACCTCCTCATGGCCCAGGCCACGCAGCAGCCCGCCGGGCACGACACCGTCACGCTCCCCGACCTGCTCGGCGATCAGTCCGACGTGACGATCCCGCTCGACGAAGCCCTCACCGGAATCGAGAACGCCGAGCGCTACTACGGCAAGGCCCGCCGCACGCGTGCGGCCCGCGCCCATGCCGAGAGCCGGAGGGAGCACGTCCACGCCGACGCCGACGCCGTCGAGGCACTCCTCGCCCGGCTCCGCGCGCTCGACCGCCTGCCCGACCTGCAAGCCTTTCTGGAAGAAGAAAAAGACGCCCTCGGCGCACTTCTTGGTCGCTCCGGCGCGGGCGAGGCGAGCGAGCCGTTCCGCCGGTTCCCGCTCCCCGGCGGGTACGAGGCGTGGGTCGGCAAGAACGCGAAGGGCAACGCCGAGCTGACGACCCGCTACGCGAGCCCGCACGACCTCTGGCTGCACGCCCGCGACGTGCCCGGCTCCCACGTCGTCATCCGGCGCGCGAGCAAGACTGCCATGCCGGACCGCCGGACCGTCGAGCAGGCGGCAGCGCTCGCGGCCCACTTCAGCCAGGCCAAAACGCAGTCGCTCGTCCCCGTCACCGTCACCGAGCGGAAGTACGTCCGCCCCGTCAAAGGTGGCCCGCCCGGTCTCGTCCGCATCGACCGTGAGGACGTGGTGATGGTCGAGCCGAAGGCTCCGAACGACGAATAACGAATGACGAGCGACGAGTAGGCGCTTACCGCTGAGTGCGCGCCTGTACCTTCCGGTTGCCCTTCGTTCGTCACTCGTCGCTCGCAACTCGTCACTCGATATGGCTTGGTGGGAAGCCCTCGTCCTCGGCCTCGTCCAGGGCCTGGCCGAGTTTCTGCCCGTCTCCTCGTCCGGTCACCTCGTCCTCGGGCAGTACCTCCTCGGCGTGCGGGAGCCGGACATCACCTTCGAGGTGTTCGTCCACTTCGGGACCGTGCTCTCGATCGTCACCGTCTACTGGCGGCGCATCGGGACGATCCTGCGCGAGTTTTTCCGGGCCCTCGCGCACCCGGCGCAGCTCCGCGCCGCGCTCCGGCCCGGCCCCATCGAGCACACGCCGCCCGAGCCGCTCGACGCCGAGAGCCGTACCGCGCCGCCGTCCGGGGCGGTCCGCCTCGCGCTCTTCGTGCTCCTCTCGATGGTCCCGACCGGCGTCGTGTACGTCCTCTTCGCCGACACGCTGGAAGGACTCTTCGAGGCCCCGAGGTTCGTCTGCGGGATGCTCCTCGTGACCGGCGTGCTACTCCTCCTGATCCGCTTCCGGCCGCACCCTGACGGGCACTTCTCGGCCGGCAAGGCGCTGCTGGCCGGCCTCGCCCAGAGCGCCGCCCTCGTCCCCGGCATCTCGCGCTCCGGCTCGACGATCTCGACGGCGATCTACCTCAACGTGGACCGCAAGGACGCCGCCGACTTCTCGTTCCTGATGTCGCTCCCGGTGATCGTGGGGGCGACGGGACTCAAGGTGCTCGACCTCTTCGGAGCGGGCGCGGAGACCGACTGGCTGCCGCTCGTGCTCGGGACGGTCGTAGCCTACGCCTCCGGCATCTGGGCGATCCGCGTCGTGATCGCGTTCGTGCAGCGCGGCGACCTTCAGTACTTCGCCTACTACTGCTTCGCCGCCGGCACGCTGGGCCTGCTTTTTATTCAGTAACGAAGTGACTTTGGGCCGGGCATCTGAGGCGAGGGATTTACGCTTGCCCGGTGTGTATTGGAATCGGGGCGGAAAGCGAGACCGCGTTTTATCACTCTGAGACAGGGTCGATACTAGACATCGGCAGGGCGAGGCACGCCTCGCCCCTGCGGGTGCCCATGGTGAGGTGCCGTCTTCTGTCTTCTTGTCCTCTGTCTTCCGGCTCTATGCCCTACCGTCTCTTCGTCGTCGACGACGACCAGCACTACGCCCGCCTCCTCTCGTACCGCCTCGACAAGGAGGAAGACCACGAGGTCGAGGTCTTCCACAGCGGCGAGGAGGTGCTCGGGCATCTCGACGACGCGCCCGACCTCGTGCTGCTCGACATCATGATGCCGGGGATCGACGGGGTCGAGACCCTCAAGCGGATCAAGAAGCAGCGGCCCGACCTGCCGGTGGTGATGATCTCGGCCCAGGGCAACGTCGAGACGGCCGTCGAGGCGATGCGGCTCGGGGCCTACGACTACATCACGAAGGGCCAGGACGACCTCGTCAAGCTCGACAAGGTGGTGGGCTACGTCAAGGAGCGCGTGGCGCTCACGCGCGAGGTCGAGAGCCTGCGCGGCGAGGTCGCCCAGAAGTACGGCCTCGAGGAGATCATCGGCGACAGCCCGGCGATGGAGGAGGTCTACCAGCTCCTCCACAAGACGCTCCGCGGCGACCTGACGGTGGCCATCCAGGGCGAGAGCGGAACCGGCAAGGAGCTCGTCGCCCGGGCGATCCACTACAACTCGGCCCGGAAGCACGGGCCGTTCGTCGTCGTCAACTGCGCCGCGATCCCGCGCGAGCTGATGGAGTCCGAGTTCTTCGGGCACGAGAAGGGCTCGTTCACCGGGGCCCACGCCCGCCACATCGGCAAGTTCGAGCAGGCCGACGGCGGGACCCTCTTCCTCGACGAGATCGGCGAGCTCGACCTCGACCTCCAGGCCAAACTCCTGCGGGCGCTCCAGAACCGCGAGGTCACGCGCGTCGGCGGCGACAAGACCATCACCTTCGACTGCCGCGTCATCTCGGCGACCAACAAGGACGTGCTCCGCATGATCCCCGAGGGCGGCTTCCGCGAGGACCTCTACTACCGCCTCTTCCAGTTCCCCGTCACCCTGCCCCCGCTGCGCAAGCGCGGCCAGGACGTGCTCGTGCTCGCCCACCACTTCGTCGAGGCCTACAAGGCCGAGCGCGACGGGTTCGACGACAAGGTGCTCTCGAAGAAGGCCAGCCGCGCGATCCTGGGCTACACCTGGCCCGGCAACGTGCGCGAGCTCAAGAACGCCGTCGAGCGCGCCATCCTCATCTCCGACGCCGACCAGATCACGGCCGAGGACCTGATGCTCGACCTCAACGCCGGCATCACGCCCTGGACCGAGCGGGCAGGCGGCACGCGCGCAGCAGCGGCCGGCGCGCCCCCTCCGGCCCCGGCGCAACCTGCGCCCGGGGGCGACGGTATAGACGCCGGAGCCGGCGACGACCCGCCCGCGCTGTCGCTCGGCGAGGACGAGGAGATCGTTCCGCTCGACGCCCTCAAGCAGCAGGCCGTCGAGCGTGCCTACGCGATCTGCGAGGGCAACGTGGACCGCGCAGCCGTCGCCCTCGGCATCGGGCGCGCCACGATGTACCGGCTCCTCAAGAAGTACGACATCAATACGGACTGAGCGTGATCGCGAGATGCGTGAGGGCCGTCTCCTCACGCATCACCCATTCACGCATCACGTCCCATGCGCCTGACCGAGTACGAGAAGCAAGCCCAGCGCGAGATCGAGCGCTGGCAGCACGGCGAGACCTCCTTCCTCCAGCAGGCCATCGACTTCGCGATGAAGCCCGTCGACTGGGCCTTCGAGCAGGTCGTGCCCGAGGAGATGGTGGACGTGCTCTCGGACGCGATCGTCGACGGCCTCGGCGTGCTCAACGAGGCGAGCGCGTGGACCTACGAGGAGGACGACGTCCTCGACAAGGCCCGCGCCCACGGCCTCGACGTGGAGAGCGTCGACGGCCTCCGCGACGAGGACCTCGCCGCGCTCGACCCGCTTGCGCGCGAGTTCGTCAGCCAGAACGCCATCCTCGCCGCGATCGAGGGCGGCGGGACGAGCCTCGGCGGGCCCCTCTTCATCGCCGCCGACATCCCGCTGCTGTTCACGATCAACTTCCGGCTGATCCAGCAGATCGGCGCGGCCTACGGCTTCCCACTGCGCAAGCCCGAGTTCCAGCCGCTCGTCGTCGCGATCTACAACGTGGCCGCGAGCGGGGGCCAGCAGGCCAAGAACGACGCCGTGCGCGAGCTGAGCGTCGCCGCCGCGGCGTTCGCACACGACACCGGCTACCGGGGCCGCCGCGTCTCGGGCACCTTCCGCGACCAGAACCGCCACGTCCCGCGCGAGCTCGCCAAGAACCTCGCCGCCCAGAAGCTCGGCCAGCTCGTCCCGATTGCCGGGGCCGCGATTGGCGCGGGCGTCAACTACTGGTTCACCGACCAGACGGCGCGGACGGCCTACATGCTCTTCCGCTCGCTCTACCTCGAACGCAAAGAGCGACTGTAACGATGGAGAACGAGATCATCTCGTATTGGGAGATGTGTTCCCGTGAGGGCACAAGCCTCCAGCAAGGCATGAACTTCGGAATCGGTGGCGATCACTCTGTCATCCTCACGTCGGTGCAAGCAAACGCGCCCTATGATGACCGCTTCGAAGATGGGGGCTCAACGCTCATCTACGAGGGACACGATGTGCGACGAAAGAGTGGTGGACCAGATCCTAAAACGGTGGACCAGCCTGCCTTCTATCCGGCGGGGGCACTAACGCAGAACGGCAAGTTCCACGTTGCAGCCACTGACTCCAAAAAAGGGCTGCGTGACCCAGAACGCGTGCGGGTCTACGAGAAGTTGCGCGGCGGCATCTGGTCTTACAATGGGCTGTTTCACCTGGTCGATTCTTGGCAGGAAAAATCAGGCAGCCGAGTCGCTTTCAAGTTCAAGCTGATCGCGGTTGTAGAGGAGCACCCATCGCAGACAAAGCGCCTACCTGAACGTCGCCGACTCATTCCCTCCCGCGTGAAACGCGAAGTATGGAAGCGTGACAAGGGTCGCTGTGTAGTTTGCGGCGCTACCGACGAATTGCACTTTGACCACGTCATTCCCTACTCGAAAGGAGGGGCTTCAGTCACAGCGAAGAACGTACAGGTCCTATGCGCCAGGCATAACTTGCGGAAGGGGGCAAAGATTGAGTAACGAGAGTTCAGACTAAGCATATGAGGACTACACTACGTCTAAAACTTCGAGATTATGCTCCACAGCGAGCCTTTCAGAACCTGACCGAGCAAGTTCTATCCCTACCCGCAGAGCTGCACGACTCCGTTCTCGGTTCGCTGCTGACTGCCGCTACAGGTCGGCCTCCGGAGGAGAAAGGCTGCTTGCGCTGGAGAAGTAATCGGTCGGTATTCCATGCTGCAAGCTCGCCCACCCTTGAACGGCTCGAAAAGTGCCGTAGCGACGCTGAAAGCACAAATGAGGTACTTTTCTTTACTTTTGGCGCTCAGGTATACAGAACTACTCGAATGCTGAATCAGATTAATCTTATGGATAGAATAGAAGTGTGGGACGTGAGCACCTACCTCAGTCTCACCTCATGGTTGCGCGGTGGGTTCGATGGCAAAATGAGTCGAATAGAATTGGAACATCTAGTTTTCCGATACAATCGCTCGATCAGTACAGGGTTGGAAATTAGCGTGGGTTGATCAAATTGCCACGCTCTCGCCTCCGCCCCTCCCACCATCGACTCAGTACAATCGACGGCGCTTGTTGAGGTAGGCGAGGAGCGCCGTGTTGTACGGCTCGGCGGTGTCGAGCTCGACGAAGTCGACGTTGTACTCCCGGCAGCGGCGGCGGAAGCGCTCGGCGAAGCTCTGGACAGCCTCGGCGTAGCTGGCCCGGAGCTGGGCGGGCTGGAGCGAAACCTCCTCGCCGGTCTCCATGTCGCGGAAGAGCATCGGCACGTCGGGGAACGCGAAGCGGCGCTCGGTCGCCCCGTCGAGGACGTGGAAAACGAGGACCTCGTGGCCCCGGTAGCGGAGGTGCTGGAGCGCTTTCAGGAGGTCGTCGTGCGCCGCGACGTTCTCGAAGAGGTCGGTCACGACGACGACGAGCGAGCGCCGCCCGATCCGCTCGGCGACCTCGTGGAGCGCGGCGGCGGCCCCGGTCTTCGGCGCAGCCTGCGGCGGGGCATCGACGAGGCCCTGCACCTGGGCGAGGAGGTGGCGGAGTGCGCCCGGCGTGCTCTTCGGCGGGACGAGCGTGTGGACCGACTCGTCGAAGGCCACGAGGCCGGTCGCGTCGCGCTGGCGGACCATGAGGTAGTGCAGCCCGGCGGCGAGGTAGGCCCCGTACTCCAGCTTCGAGAGCGCCGCCTCGCCCTGGTAGCGCATCGAGGGGCTCGTGTCGAGGACGACGTAGTGCCGGAGGTTGGTCTCCTCCTCGTACTGCTTGACGTAGTAGCGGTCGGTCTTGGCGAACACCTTCCAGTCGACGTGCCGTAGTTCGTCGCCTGGGTTGTAGGGCCGGTGCTCGGCGAACTCGACCGAGAAGCCGTGGTAGGGGCTCTTGTGGAGGCCGGTGATGAAGCCCTCGACGATGAGCCGCGCGCGCAGCTCCATCGTGTCGAGCTGCGAGATCGTCTCGGGGTCGAGGTAGCGGAGGGAGGTGTCGGACACAGCGTTCGGAGAGCAGGGAGCGGAGGGCAGTGGGCAGATAGTGGAGCTAGGTACCCGTAGGGGCGACCCTGTGTGGTCGCCTCCTATGTGGTCGCCCGGATCGAGGACCAGCATCCCGCGCACGGATGATACGCGACGGGCTTTGGCGTCGGGCGGTCAACGCCGATACGCGGGGTATGATTGCGCTCGACGCTCGGCACCGGCTCTGGCTCCAGACGTGGGGGACGTCCCTGGCGCTGCTGCCGGTCTGCGTCGTCTTCGCGCTCGAAGGCGGGGGCTTCTGGCTCGGCGAGGCGCTGTGGCTCCTCGTCGACGCGGCCTCGCTGATCGTCCACGAGGCGGGGCACTTCTTCTTCCGCTTCTTCGGGCGGTTCCTGATGATCGCGGGCGGGACGATCCTCCAGCTCGGTCTCCCGGCGCTGCTCGTCTTCCAGGGCGTCTACTGGAACAACAAGCTCGGCACCCAGCTCGCGCTCCTTTGGCTCGGACAGGGGTTCGTCGACGTGAGCATCTACGCCGCCGACGCGCAGGCGCGGTCGCTCCCGCTGATCGGCAACCTCGGCCCGGAGAGCCACGACTGGGGCAACATGCTGACGATGCTCGGGTGGCTCGACTACACGCCGCTCATCGCCGGGGCGTTCTACGCCTGCGCGTTCGTCTGCTGGGCGGTGATGCTGGCCGTGCCGTGGCGGATTAGCTGAGCCGTTCCCCCTGTCGTCCCGAGCGCCGCCGAGGAACCTCTGCAGAGGCAACGGTACGAACCAACACGCGAGGTCGCGCCGATTCCGGCGACCTCGCCTGAGGAGATGGGCTGCGCCGAGCCTTCGGGTTTATTCGACCACGTTCGCGCTGCTCTCCGCTCGGGATGACGAGTAGAAACGGCAGGAGCACGCCCGTCGCGGGCAGTGCGAGACGAAGCGCCGGAAGTTCACCGCTCGGCGGTCGCCGGGCGACGGAGCGGCTCCGTACCTTCCGGCACGCTGCCGCTCCGCCGATGCTGCTCTCCCCCGACGATACCGTCAAGGCCCAACTCATGGACGGGGCCGACCTCGACCGGACGCTCAACCGGCTCGCCCGCCAGATCGTCGAGCACCTCGACGACGACGCGGAGCCGGCCGACCGGCTCGCGCTCGTCGGGATGCAGACGCGGGGGGTCCACCTCGCCCGGCGGCTCCGCGACAAAATCGCCGCCGTCGAAGGGCTCGACCTGCCCTTCGGGATCCTCGACGCGACGATGTACCGCGACGACTTCCGCAAGCGCCTCCGCCAGCCCGTCGTCCACCCGACCGACATCCCCTTCGACGTGGACGAGCGCCGCCTCGTGCTTGTCGACGACGTGGTCTACACCGGGCGCACGACGCGCGCCGCGCTCGACGCCCTGATGGACCTCGGACGGCCCGCCTCGGTCCGCCTCCTCGCCCTCGTCGACCGGGGTCTCCGCGAACTACCTGTCCGCCCCGACTTCGTCGGCCGCACCGTCCCGACCACCCCCGGCGAGGAGGTCCGCGTCCGGCTCGCCGAAGCCGACGCCGCCGACGGCGTGTGGCTCGTCGAGCGGGCGACGAACACCGAATGACGAGCGACGAATGGGTGCCCCCGACGACCAGACCGCCACGATGACCGAGGAGACACTCGACACCCGCCGCTCGTCACTCGACGCGCTCCACCACCGGCATCTCCTCGGGCTGACCGGCTACAGCACGGGCGAGATCCGGCTCATCCTCCGCACGGCGCGTGAGTTCCGCGAGGTTCTCGACCGGCCGATCAAGCGCGTCCCCTCGCTCCGGGGCGTGACGGTCGTCAACCTCTTCTTCGAGCCGAGCACGCGGACGCGGCTCTCGTTCGAGCTTGCCGAGAAGCGGCTCTCGGCGGACGTCGTCAACTTCTCCTCGGCGGGGTCGTCGGTCTCGAAGGGCGAGACGCTCAAGGACACGGCGCGCAACATCGAGGCGATGAAGATCGACATGGTCGTCATCCGCCACAAGTCGCCGGGGGCGGCGCACTTCCTCACGCGCTGCATCGACTCGGTGGTGCTGAACGCGGGCGACGGCGCGCACGAGCACCCGACCCAGGCCCTCCTCGACCTCCTCACGCTCTCCGACCTCGCCCTGCCGCGCTTCCCAGCCGACCAACTCCAGCAGGGGGACCTCGGCGGGCTGCGCGTCTCGATCCTCGGCGACATCACCCACAGCCGCGTCGCCCGCTCCAACATCCACGGGCTGCGCGCGCTCGGGGCCGAGGTCATGCTCTGCGGCCCGCGCACGATGCTCCCGCGCGAGGTCGAGCAGATGGGCGTCTGCACGACCGACCGCCTCGACGAGGCCCTCGACGGCTGCGACGTAGCGATGGCGCTCCGCATCCAGCTCGAGCGGCAGTCGGCCGGCCTCTTCCCGTCGCTGCGGGAGTACCACGAGCGCTTCGGGATCAAAGCCGAGCATCTCGCCCGCTACCCCGACCTCTACGTCATGCACCCCGGCCCGGTCAACCGCGGCGTCGAACTCGCGAGCGAGGTCGTGGACTCGGAGCGCTCGGTGATCCTGAACCAGGTCACCAACGGCGTCGCCGTACGGATGGCGTGCCTCTACCTCCTCTCCGGCGGGATCGGATGAAAGATTTTTTTTGGCGTGGGATGAGTGGAGGGAATGGGAGGAGAAGAGTCGGCGCGGCGCGCGGCGGCCTCGGTAACTTGTTTGCCTTTTCTTGACTCTTCCCACTCTCCCCCGCCCATGCCCTCTCGCCAGATCGTCGGTTGGCGCGAGTGGGTAGCGCTCCCGGACCTCGGGCTGCCGGCCGTCGAGGCGAAGGTGGACACGGGGGCGCAGACCTCGGCGCTGCACGCGTTCGCGCTCGACGCGTTCGAAGAGGACGGGCGGGCGCGCGTGTGCTTCGGCGTCCACCCGCTCGCAGGCAACGAGGCCGTCGAGGTCTACGCCTGCGCCGACGTGGTCGACGAGCGGATCGTGGCCTCGTCGAGCGGGCACGAGGAGCGGCGGGTCGTCATCCGGACGCCGCTCCGGCTCGGCGACGCGGTGTGGCCCATCGAACTGACGCTGACAAATCGGCGGACGATGGCGTTCAGGATGCTGCTCGGGCGCGAAGCCTTCGGCCACCGGCTCCTCGTCGATGCCGGCGCGGCTCACCTGGCCGGTCGCCGGACCGACCCCGAGGCGCTGTACACCTGACTGTATGCGTGAGACCCACGCCGGCAGGTCGGCTCGGGGGTAGAATATTCGTCGCGACGAGTTTCTACATCGTACTTTCAAAAGCGCTGTTTTTAGCGCGTAGAGGGTCCGTTGCCTGTGTATACCGGTGCCTCTCCGGGTACCAGCAGGTGCCGGGCGTGTCGTAATGGCAGGAACAGGTACCACGGAGCGGTTGTTGACCGTTCATGCCGTGTGTGACCGAATGCTCAGCGCCCGGCTGCACTTCTCTACTGTTGAACCCACTGGAACTCGCGTGGACACCACTGTCGAAACCCGCCGCTACGTCAAGACCGCCCCGCACACCCGCGCCCGCCAGGCTCGCCGGGAAACGCTCGATGCGATGACCGACGAAGACCTCATGCGCCAGTTTCAGGCTGGCACCGTCGAGGCCTTTAACCTGCTCGTGGACCGCTACTCGGAGCGGCTCTCTCACTACCTGTACCGCTTCACCAAAGACCGCCGCCGCGTCGAAGACCTCCTCCAGGAGACCTTCCTGCGCGTCTACCGCAACCGCCACAGCTACCGCCCCGTCGCTAAGTTCTCGACGTGGCTCTACACGATCGCCGGCAACCTCGCGCGCTCCGAGTACCGCAAGCGCAAGCGCCGCCAGACGTACTCGATCCAGTCGCAGAGCCGCGACGGAGAAGAGTACGAGATGCCGCTCCCGGACGAGACCTTCTCGCCCGACAAGGAGGCCGAGCGCGCCATCCAGGACCGCCACATCCAGGCCGCGCTGAAGCAGATCCCGGAGGAGTTCCGCGAGGTGGTCGTGCTGCGCGACGTGCAGAACCTGGCCTACGAGGAGATCGCGGAGATCACGGGGCTGCCGATGGGCACGGTCAAGAGCCGGATCAACCGGGGCCGGACCAAG
>JBCDKT010000050.1 GCA_038746285.1 Bacteroidota bacterium | reverse complement strand
TCTGCTACTGTTACCTCCTCACATCGAGTCATTCCCGACCCTGATCGGGAATCCAGAAGGCGTACTACAAGCTCTGGATTCCCGCCTGCGCGGGAATGACGGCTGTTTTTGAGGAGAACGCTGAGACCTAACCGAGTCCATAACATGCTCTAGGCACACATTGGGTTGGAGAAGAGAGCCGCCGTAACGTACGAAGTATCGGCCGCTCCGGGCAACCGCTTCAATCACAGAGGCGAGCCTATGCCGAGCGTGCCGCCGCGAGCACGCCGTCGAGGAGGTCGTCCGTGCTCCTCTCGGGGGTCCAGCGGACGTGCTGCGCGCTGCCCTCGTTGAGGCGCATCCAGCGAGCGAGGATGTTGATCTCGTCCACGTCGGACCGGTGGAAGACCTCCGGCGCGGCGAGCGCCGGGTCGAAGTGCGCGCCGAGCGTCTCGCGGAGGTCGGCCACGTCGGCCCCGGTCGGTGGGACGGGCAGCGGGCGCGTCTGGACGAGCCGCCCGAAGCGGAGGAGGAAAAGCTGCACCTCGCCCTCTTTCAACCCCGGCTCGACGAGGACGGCGTGGCGGTCGTGGACGGCCGTCGCGAAGGGGCGCTGCCGGTCGAGCGTCCGGCGGAGGCGCTCCAGTTGGTCGCGGTACCACCCAGCCTGCTCGAACTCCAGCCGCCCGGCCGCCTCGCGCATCGCGGCCTCGACTGTCTCCAGCACCTCGGTGTCCTGCCCTGTCAGAAAGCGGCGGATGCGCTCGACCTCGGCACCGTACGCGTCGTCCTTGTCGCCTTCGCACGGGGCGAGGCAGCGGTCCATCGACCCGTAGAGGCACGGGTTCTCCGACGCCCGCGCCGCCTGCCACGTCACCGGATCGCACTCCCTGAGCCGGAACACGCGCCCGACGAGTTCGACGAGTTCCGCCGCCGCCTGCTTTCGGCCGAGCGGTCCGTAGTACTCCGCCCCGTCGGCCCGCACCGACGAGGTCCACGAGAGCGTCGGGAAGCCGTGCGCCGCGTCGAGCCGGAGGAAGGGGTAGTTCTTGTAGCGCCGCTGCGCCCGGTTGTAGCGCGGCAGCAGTGTTTTGATGAGCTTCGATTCGAGGAGCAGCGCCCCGAGTTCGCTCCCGGTCTCGGTCCACTCGACCGCGCGCACGTCGCGGACGAGCTTCCGGGTGCGCGTCGGGTGCGCGTCGATGCTGGTGAAGTAGGAGCGGACCCGGTTGCGCAAGCTCTTGGCCTTGCCGACGTAGAGCACCTCGCCGTTCTTGCGCTTCATGAAGTAGACCCCCGGCCGGTCCGGGAGGTCACCGAGATAGGTGTCGCGGATGTGCTGGACGTGCTTCGGCTCGCCGGAGGCGTCCTTGTAGCGCTTGCGCTGGAAGGCGACGAGGTCGGCGACGGTCGTGAGGCCGAAGCCGGCGCGGAGCCGGTCGAGGAAGCGGAGCAGGACCTCGGCCGTCGCCTCGGCATCGCCGAGGGCGCGGTGGCGGGCCGGGTTGGTGATCCCGAAGTGCGCCTGGAGCGCCGTCAGCCCGCGCGAGGGCAGCGAAGGCAAGAGCCGACGTGCGAGGCGGAGCGTGCAAACCGACTCGTTCTCGATGGCCGGCAGCCCGGCGCGGTCGAGCTCGGCCTGGAGGAAGCGCAGGTCGAACCCCAGGTTGTGCGCGACGAGGACGCCCTCGCCGAGGAAGTCGAGGTAGTCCGGCAGCACGTCCTTCGCGGTCGGCTCGCCGAAGACGGAGGCCGTCGAGAGGCCGGTGATCCGCGTGATCCGGCGCGGAACGTGCCGTTCGGGGTCGATGAGATGCCCGAACGTGTCGACTACCTCGCCGCCCCGGACTTTCACCGCTCCGATCTCGATGACCCGGTCTTCGCCCGCCCGAGTCCCGGTGGTCTCGGTGTCGGTGACGACGAAGGTGGCGTCTTCGAGGAGCAATGGCCGTGTGGGGCGAGTGAGAACTGAACCTACCGGCACCCGCTGCCATCCGTCGTGACACCGGGGCTAGTCGCCGGAGGCTGAACGTTCGAGATACTCCGCTCGCAGCCGCGCGGTTGCCGCTTCGAGGTCGAGCCCGAGCGCGCCGGCGAGGCGACGCCCGAGCGCGTCGTTCGTCCACACGCCGACGAGCGGCTCCGACCCCGGCCCGAAGGCGTAGAGCCCGACGTCGATGCCGGTATGCCCCTTCGTCGTCCACCCGAGGCGCATCCGCCGGCTGACGAGGCGGCCGATGGTGAGGGCGCTCGGCGTGCCCTCGGCGAAGAGCGTCTGCTCGTCGGCCGTGAGGCTGTCCACGGCGGCGTGCTCGCGCAGAACGCCCAGCGGGTCGCCGCCTTCAGCGATGAGGCGGCGCAGTCGGTCCGCGCTCGCGGTGGCCCGGCGGAGGCGGGCGGGGTGCCACGCGTAGACGCCGTCCCGGCCCAGGCTGAGCCCGCCCGTCTCGTGGTCCGACGCGACCACGACGAGCGTCTGCCCGTCGGCCTCGGCAAAGGCGAGCGCGGCGCGCACAGCCCGGTCGAAGGCGAGGATGTCGTGGACGTGCCCGACCGGGTCGTTGCTGTGCCCGGCGTGGTCGATCCGGCTGCCCTCGACCATCAGGAAGAACCCGTCGGGGTCGGCGCTGAGCAGGCCGAGCGCGCGCTGCGTCATCGCCTCCAGGCTGGGCTGGTCCGTCCGGTCGATCTCGTAGTCGAGGTGGTCGTCAGCGAAGAGGCCGACGACGGGCACCGTGCTGGCCGCGTCGAACGCAGCCGGGTCGGTGACGACGGTGACACTGCCAGCCCGCATTTCGGCCAGGAGGCTGCGGCCGTCCGTGCGCGCGCCGCCCTCGGCCTCGGGGACGAAAAAGCGCCGCCCGCCGCCGAAGAGCACCTCGACTCCGGCCTCCATCAGTTGCACGGCGATCACCTCCTCCATCCAGCGGTTCGGAACGTGCGCCGCGAACGAGGCGGGCGTGGCGTGCGTCACCCGGCTCGTCACCACGAGGCCCGTCGCCATGCCCCGCGCCTCGGCCGCTTCGAGGATCGTCCCGACGGGCCGCCGCAGCGTGTCGACGCCGATGGCCCCGTTGTAGGTGCGGACGCCCGCCGCATAGGCCGTCGCCGAGGCCGCCGAGTCCGTGACCCGGCTGTCGGTCGCTGCCGTCGTGACCGCGCCGCGCAGGATGCCGTCGAGCGCGAGGGGTGCGCCGGAGAACGTCCGCGCGAGCGTCGCCGAGGCCGGGCCGAAGCCGTCGGGGATGAGGAGGATGAGGTTCTGCGGTCGCTCCGCGTCCTGTGCCCCGGCGGGCACGGCGACGAGCAGGAGGAGACAGGCGACGACGAGGCGGGGCACGGGCGAGGCGGTGAGGTACGGGCGGCAAGCTACGGGCGAAAGGCCACGGCGCGATGACGGAGGTGTAATGCAACGCGGCCTCGCATTTTCACGCAGAGTTTCCGTCCCCATCCGGCTTGCTGAGTGCGCGGCGGCTATTTTGAACGCGACCCCTCCCCTCTTCACCCAGCATACCTAAGCTACTATGAAAGTCACCGTTGTCGGCGCCGGAAACGTCGGGGCCACCGTCGCCGAATGCGTCGCCCGCAAGGACATGGCGAGCGAAGTCGTCCTCATCGACATCCAGGAAGGCACCGCCCAGGGCAAGGCGCTCGACCTGTGGGAGTCCGCCCCCGTCCACCAGTTCGACACCACCCTCACCGGCGGCAGCGACTACGCGCTCACCGAGGGCTCGGACATCTGCGTCATCACCGCCGGCCTCCCCCGCAAGCCCGGCATGAGCCGCGACGACCTCCTCGCCAAAAACGCGAGCATCGTCCGCAGCGTCACCGAGTCGTTCGTCGAGCACAGCCCGAACGCCATCCTGATCGTCGTCTCGAACCCGCTCGACGTGATGACCTACGTGGCCTACATGACGAGCGGCTTCCCGAGCCACCGCGTGATGGGCATGGCCGGCGTCCTCGACACAGCCCGCTTCCGCGCCTTCCTCGCCACCGAACTCGAGGTCTCGGTCAAGGACATCCAGGCCCTCCTCCTCGGCGGCCACGGCGACACGATGGTCCCGCTCCCGCGCTACACGACGGTCGCCGGCACGCCGCTGACCGACCTCCTCCCCAAGAGCCGCATCCACGAGATCGTCGAGCGCACCAAGAAAGGCGGCGGCGAGATTGTCGGGCTGATGGGCACGAGCGCGTGGTACGCGCCGGGCGCGGCCGCCGCCGAGATGGTCGAGGGCATCATCAAGGACTCGAACCGCGTCGTCCCCGCCGCGGCGTGGGTCACCGGGCAGTACGGCTGCAACGACATGTTCATCGGCGTCCCGGTCAAGCTCGGGCGCGAGGGCGTCAAGGAGATCATGGAGGTCGAGCTCGACGAGGCCGAGCAGCAGCTGATGCGGGAGTCCGCCCAGCACGTCCGCACGAACGTCGAGGCCCTGGAGCGGATCGAGGCCAACGCCTAGTCTCTCTCCCTCTGCGCGATTCCGTAGGGGCGACCGGCCGGTCGCCCCTGCGCTCGTTTCAGGCGGCCTCGTTCACTGCCGGACGAGCCGCGCCGTCGCCGCTGCCCCCGCGTCGCCGGTGAGGCGAACGAGGTAGACGCCCGCCGGGAGCCGCGCCGCGTCGAGGCCGTGCTGCGCCTCGCCCGCCGGGCGCGCGCCGAGGTCGCCCGAGAGCACGCGGCGGCCGAGCACGTCGTAGACCGCGAACCGCACCTGCTGCGCTTCGTCGAGGCTCAGACTCGCGGTGACGCTGCCGGACGACGGGGTCGGGTAGACCGACAGCGCGAGAGCCGGCGTATCCGGACCCGATTCGGTGACGACGGCGAACGGCTCGCCGTACTCGGCACCGCCGACGCGGGCGTAGCGAAGGGCAAAGTTGGCTCCGAACGTAAAGAACTGCGTGAACCCGATGTCGGCCACGAAGAGACTGTCTAGTTCACACCCCTGCGTATCTACCGACTTGGCCGACGCCGTCACCGTCTCCGCGCCAATCGTTATCGGAACGTCGTAGTCGCCGCCGTAGATGGCCTCGCAGGTGAGGTCCGACGAGACCTCGCAGACGCCGCCGCTACTGAAGTCTTCGCCCAGCGCGCAGTTCGGCAGGATGTCGAAGGGGGGCACGTCCTCCAGCACGCGGATCGCCGTCGCCAGGGTGTCGAAGCGGACGTAGAGCGCGCCGAGCGAGCCGACCACATCTCCCTCCTCGTTCAGAACGGCGCGGTCGTACCGGAAGTAGCGCTGTCCCGCTACCAGCGTGTCCCGTGTGATCGTCCGCCGCTGATAAATCGGCTTCTCCCCGATCAGGTCGAAGCCTTCGTACTCCCACACGTTGCCGACCTCCAGCGGGAAGTACCGCTCGGCGCTTGTCGTGTTGGGCGTCTGCGCGAGAGCGGGTAGCGCGAAGCCAAGGAGGAGCGCATAGATCGTAGCCTGTTTCATATTTGTCTTGGAGTTGCCGATATCGTTCCCAATAAACCACCCGGCGACCTCGAAACCAAATCGCCCCCCGTTATGCAGACCACAGCTCCCTCGGCCCTCGACCGCCTGCGCGCCGGCCTCGCCCACCGCGGCAACGACCCCGGCCTGATCATGATCCGCCAGAAGGCGCGCCGGCTCGTCCGCGAGTTCAACGCGCTCCCGGAGGACCAGCGCACGGCGCGGATCCGCACGCTCGCCAGCCTCTTCGGTGCCCTCGGCGAGCGCACCGAGATCGACGCGCCGATCTTCTGCGAGTACGGGCAGCACGTCCACGTCGGCGACCACTTCGTCGCCGGGCCGAACTGCGTGCTGACGGACGTGGGCAAAATCACGATCGGTGACCGCGTGCGGTTCGGACCGGGCGTCCACGTCTACGCCGTCGCCCGGCCGGTAAACCCCGGCCAGCGGGCTGAGGGTCTCGAACAAGCCGCCCCGGTGACGATCGGCGACGACGTGTGGATCGGCGGCGGGTCGATCCTGAACCCCGGCGTTACGATTGGCGCGGGCTCGACGGTTGGTTCGGGCAGCGTGGTGCTCGAAGACGTGCCGGCGGGCGTCTTCGCCTCGGGCAACCCCTGCCGCGTGGTGCGCGAGTTGTAGTTTCTGGTTCCCAGTTTCGCGTTTCTGGTTCAGGCGCACTTGGCCAACTAGAAACCAGAAACGAAGAACGAGAAACCTCTCTTGCGTTCCGACCTCCTGCTCCGCCGCAAGCTCACCCTGCGCGCTGACGGCCCCGTCGGGCCGCAGAAGGTCGTCTTCGTCAAGAAGCACCAAGAGGGCATCGAGCACGTCTTGATGAAGGCGTTTCTGTGGGCGCTCTACCTCCCGGCGTACCCGGCGATGAGCGTCGAGGTCGGCGTCGGCGACCGCTACAAGCCGGACCTCGTCCAACTCGGACCTACCGGCGCACCGGAGTTCTGGGGCGAATCGGGCAAGGTGAGCGCGAGCAAGATCGCCTCGCTCGTCCGGCGCTACCCGTCCACCCACTTCGCGCTCGCCAAGTGGGCCGTTCCGCTCGGCCCGTTCGTCGAGATCGTCGAAGAGGCCGTCGCCGGCCGGCCGCGCCGGGCTCCGTTCGACCTGCTCCGTTTTCCACCCGGCAGCCGCGAGCGCTTCGTCAGCGACGACGGCACGGTGACAGTCGCGTTCGAGGACCTCGAGCGCGTGACGGTCGGAGGCTGACGGCCCGGAAGCGGGCCTCACACCTCGGCCAGCGGTAGCTGCACGAAGAACGTTGTGCCAGCGCCTAGCTCCGTCTCGAAGCGGATCTCGCCGCGCAGGTCCTCGATGGCTTTCTTGGTGATCGCCAGCCCCAGCCCCATGCCGCTCGTCTTGGTCGAGAAGTTGGGTTGGAAGACCTTGGCGCGCGCCTCCTCGGGGATGCCGGTGCCGGTGTCGCGGACGGCGCTCCACGCCCAGACGGCGTCCTCCTCGACCCGCTGCTCGGTGCGCACGGTGATCGTGCCGCGCTCGGTCTCGGGCATGGCCTGGAGCGCGTTCTTGAACAGGTTGATGTAGACCCGGCGCAGTTCCTCCCGGTCGGCCATCACGGGCAGCGGCGCGGGGCCGAGCGCGAGCACGATCTCGGCATGCTCCTCCTCGCCGAGCAGGGCCGCCGCTTCGCGGACCACGTCGCCGAGGTCGAGCCGTTCGAGGTGGCGCTCGGGGAGGCGGGCGAAGGACGAGAACTCGTTGGCGATCCGCGTGAGCGCGTCGATCTGCTCGATGAGCGTGCCCGTGATGCGGTCGAGGAGCGACCCGAAGCGGCCGTTCTCCGTGCCCCCGGTGGTGGCAGCCTGGTCGCGGTGGGCGCGGCGGAGGTGCTGCACCGACAGCTTCATCGGGGTCAGCGGGTTCTTGATCTCGTGGGCGACCTGGCGGGCCATCTCGCGCCATGCCAGCTCGCGCTCCTGCTGCGCGAGCTTCCGCCGGCTCTCCTCGAGCTGGTACTGCATCGCGTTGAACGTCTCGATCACCTCGCCGACCTCGTCCCGCGTCTCGACCGGGATCGGCTCGCCGCCCTGGCCCGCGCCGATGGCGAGCAGCCCGGCCCGGAGGCGGCGGAAGGGGCGCGTGAGGTCGTTCGCGAGGAGCGTGGTGATCAGGAAGATGCCGACGAGCAGCAGCAGGAGCACGCCGAAGAGGTAAGCCACCATGCGCGCCTGCTCGGCTTCGATGGCGATCTGCTCGGGCAGCGTCGGGACGGCGATGGCGCCGCCGGTGCGGCCGGCCGAGTCCGGCAGCGCCTCGTAGCCCGTCGTGTAGGTGAACGTCCCGATGTGCTCCTCGGCGAAGGCGTAGCGCTCGCCGTCGATGTAGAGCCTCTCGTAGACCTCGACTGGGAGGCGGCGGTCGATGAGCTGCTGGCGGACAAGCTGGCTGCGGCTGCTCGCCACGAGGTCGGCCCCGCGGTAGAGGTTCACGTCGAGGCCGAGGCGCGGCCCGATGACGTCCGGGCGCGTCTTGTCGATCAGCGAGTAGAGCGGGAGCGAGCTGCTGCCTCCGGCCTCGTCGCTGAGGGCAGCCTCGACCCGGGTCAGCTGCCGCTTGAGGCGCTCCTCGACGGCCTGCCGGTTCTGCGTCATCACGACCTCCTGCCCGATCAGTCCGGTCACGGCCACCGAGGCCAGCCCGACGAGCAGGAACCGGTTGAGCACGCGGTCGCGCAGGCGGCTCCGGCGCACGAGCACGTCCGCCCGCCGCCGGATGACGAGGCCGAGCGCGTAGAACCCGAGCGCGAGCGCGAGCGCCGGCAGCAGCAGCCGCAGGTAGAAGTAGAGATGGTCGAAGACGAGGGCCCCCGCATCGCGCACCGCGGTCACGCGGTCGGTCTGCGCCTCGCGCAGGTAGTACACCCGGGTCGGGGCACCCTCAACCCGCTCGTCGTACCAGACGGCCTCGCGGTCCCGCAGCGCCGCCGCGACGGCCGAGGGCAGGCGGAAGCGTCCGTAGTCGCTCCCGCGCGTGCGCACGAGGACGCCGTCGCGGAACTCGGCGTAGGCCAGCTCGCTCTCGACGATGCCGGCGAGCCCGGCCGGGACGAGGACGCGCGGGAACGGCGTCTCGGAGACGTAGCGCGCCGGCTTCGGCTCCGCCCGCGCCATCACCCAGCCGAGCAGCGCCACCTCGCGCTCCAGCCGCACCGGCCCGACGCCCGCATAGCGGTACTTCCCCCCGCCGACGGGCTCTCGCTCGATGACGAAGCCCGGGGCCGAGTCCGCCGTGTAGCGCCGCCGCAGCGTCTGGAACGAGAGCGACGCGCCGGGCGCTTCGCCCCCGGCCGTCCCAACCGACCGCTGTGCCAGCGTCACCTCGCCGTACAGGCCGAGGGTGTCGCCGGCTGGGCTCAGGAACGAGAGGCTCACGTCGTAGTCGGCGAGCGCTGCCAGGAGCGACCCCGTGACGAGGTCCGTGGCGAGAGAGTCGAGGCTGCGCGTACGCGCGCCTGGGCCGTCAGCGCTCGGGCCTCCAGGCGTGCCGCTCAGCAGGGCCTCACGCACGGTGCCGGAGGCGCGGGCGTCGAGCAGGACCCCCTCGAGCGCGAACGCGACGCGGGCGTCCTCGCCGTCGATGAAATCCCGCGCTGCGTCCTCGATCCGGGCCCGCTGCTTCTGGTCCGCCGCCTCGTAGAGCACGGGGTAGGTCAGCGCCGTCAGCAGCAGGGCTCCGAAGAGGGTGCCGCGCAGCGCGAGCGGGTCCGCCCAGGCATCCCACCCCCGTTCCAGCCACCACGCGTTGAACCCGGCCACGCCGAAGAACCCCGCCGCGCACCACCACGGGACGAGGTCGCCGAGCGCCGTCCACCGGTAGGCCGCCGCGAGCGCGCACGCCGCAAGCACGATCCCACCCAGAAACCGGATGCCGCCCCCGACCCGTACCAACGCTGCCAGGCCCGACATGAGAGCGACCGCCGCAAACGCCAGCAGGAGCAGCGCTCCGAACACCACCACGACAAGCCCCTCGGGTAACGGTCCCGTCCGGTCGAAGTAGGGCAGAGCGGCATCGAGCACCGACCGCTGCACGAGGAGGGCGAAGAGGGCGATGATGCCCAGGCTGAGCGCAGCCCCCCCGATCCCGCCGAGCATCCAGCCCAACAGCGACCCGCTCGACCCGACTTCGGTGCGCTCCTCGCGCCGCCGCCAGCGCAGCACGCGCACAGCCGCGTGCAGCCACGCCGCGCCGAAGAGAACCGCGAAGAGCACGGTGACGACGAGTTCGCCGGCCGAGCCGAGCACGCCGCCGCCCACGCCCGAAGCCAGGTACGCCGGGTCGAACAAGGCTACGTCGCTCTCCAACCCCCCGAGACTTCGCCTCGACCCTACCAGCCAGCGCGCCGGCACGTCGAGCGCGAGCAGGAGGTACCGGCAGCCCCACCACGCGGCGCTGATCCCGAGCAGCACGCCCACGTCGGGCCCCCACGTCCGCCAGGCGCTCTGCCCGCGCACCCGCTCCGCGCGGCGTGCCATCCACCGGTGGACCAGCCACAGCCCGGCGATTCCCCACCCGGCGAGCAGCACCGTCCAGAATGCCACCATGTCGTCCATCGCGCTGCGCACCGCGCCCTGCAGGGCCGGGACCGCCGGTGGCGGCACCTCGACGTAGGCGAGCACTGCGCCGTCGAGGCTGCGGACCGCGCGGCGCGGGGCACCCTCCGAGGCCGATGTCTGTGCCCCGAGGTATACCTCGAACGGCAGCCCGGCCGCAGCCTTCCAGTCCTCCGTCAGGTCGACGTCGCGGAGGTAGCGGTTCCGAACGGGCACGCGCGCCCGGACGAGCTGCGTGAGCCGCACCGCCCCGAGCACGCGCTCGTCCCGCCGCACCGGAATCCAGACGTCGAGGCCCTGACGAACAGTCCCGTCGCTGACCGTGCCGACCTGCCGCTCGGCCAGCGGCCACGAGGCTCCGTCGAGCGAGCCGAGCGGAAAGCTCTGCCCGTTCCAGGCCATGAGGTACAGGGCTGCCGTGTACAGTTCCGCGCTCAGGCCGTCGGGCAAGTCGAGCGCGGCGAAGCGGTCCACGGCGAGCCGCTCGGCGGTCTCCCAGTCCTCCATCTGGAGCACGCGCACCACGACCGGATCGCGCGCCAGCGCCTCGGCCCGGCGCACCACGTCGGCCTCGAGGGTACGCATCTCGCGTTCCGCGACGCGGTGGGCCTGCGCGGTGGCCTCGCGCTGCAGCGCGTCACCGCGGGCGTCTACCTGCTCCGCGCGCCACGTCCGCAGTGCCATCGTCCCAGCCAGCACCAGGGCCAGGAACACAGCAACGGCGGCGTACCGTGCGAAGCTTCGCATGGGAGGAGGCGGGAAGACGGAGGGCATGCCCGTAGCACCGGCAAAGGTACGCCCGACGTGCCCGGCTACCGCCCGCCCTGGTTGACGCGGATGCCCTGAAGTTGCCACCCGCCGTCCCTGGCCCGCAGGCGGATGGAGACGCCGATAGGCTCGTCTCCGCCCCCGGTCACCCAGTACCGCCCGATGATAGAGCGACGGTCCTCCGCTAGGACTTCCTGCTCGAACACCACCTGGCGAGGCGGGTAGCGGCGGAAGAAATCGCTGAGCACGAACGCTGCTTGCGCACGGCTGTACGACGCCCCCTGTCCGAAGATGATGATGTCCACGCGCTCGGTGGCTCCATCGAGCAGCACCTCCGGATCGGCGAAGCGGAAGCCGCGCTCGATCTGCAAGAGCGCCGTCGAGTCCGTCTGGGCGAGCGCCACCCCGGAGCCGGCCCCGAGGCAGGGACCGAATAGACCCACAGCCAGGAAAAAAACGACTACGGTGGGGGGCGTTGTTCGCATGGGAGGGCAGGTGGTGTGCACCTGTCGAGCCGGTCCAGTGTCAAAAGATAGGAAGCCGCGCCGAATTACGCACCGGCTGCGGTACCGGCTGTTTCGGCAAAAAGCAGTCCAACCCGGTCCGGTGGGCAAAAAACGTTGTCCTGCACCGAAATGGCCCTCCGGGGCGAGCACCGTTCCGCTGCGTGCGACCCCGCCTGCCGGTCAGCGCAGCGAGATGACGGTGACCCCTGGGCCGCCCTCGTCCCAGGGCGCGTCCGCCGAGCGCGCCACCTCGGGACGTGCGTCGAGGTAGGCGCGGATCGCCTGGCGCAAGGCTCCGGTGCCGGTGCCGTGGAGGACCTCGACCGTCTCCAGGCCCGCCATCGCGGCCTCGTCGACGAGCCGCATCACGGCGGGGATGGCGGCCTCCACGCGCTGCCCGCGCAGGTCGATCCGGCGCTCGGCATCGAGCGCCGGCATCGCCGTCCGGCCTGCGGACTTCGGGCTCCGGGTGCGGCGCTGCTGCTTCGGCCCGCCGACCTTCGTCAGGCGCCCCAGCTTCGCGCGGACCTTCATCTGCCCGAGGGCGACAAGCGCCTCCTTCTCGCCGAGCTCGAGCACCTCGCCCGTGGCCTGCCCGTCGTCGAGCCGGACGTGGTCGCCGACGCGGATCGGGCCGCCCTCGACCTTCGCCGACGTGGGCTTCGGCTTGGGCGAGCGCCGGGCCTTCTTCTGCTTCTTGCGCTCGACCCGCGCCTTGAAGCCGTCGAGCTTCTCGCGCGCGGCACGGGTCTCTTCCTTCGCCGCCTCGGCCTCCTTGATCTCGCGGATGGTCCGCTCGACACGCGCATTGGCCTCGCCAACGATCCGCTCGGCCTCCTCCAGCGCCTGCCCGACGATCTCGTCCTTCCGCTTCTGGATCGCCTCGTTGCGCCCCTCGAACGAGCGGCGGGCGTGCTCGGCGCGCCGGGCCTCGGCGCGCGCCGTCTCCAGTTCTTTTTCCAGCGTCTGCGCCTGCGCCTCGAACGTGGCGATCAGCGACTCGAGCGCTGTCTTGCCTTCGCCCACGAGGTCGCGGGACCGGCGCAGCACGTCGTCGTCGAGGCCGACGCGCTGGGCGATCTCGAAGGCGTACGACGAGCCGGGGATGCCCTCCTGGAAGCGGTACGTCGGCGAGAGGGTCACCTGGTCGAACTGCATCGAGCCGTTCTCGACGCGCGGGTGCATGTGGGCAAATGCTTTGAGCGTGCCGTGGTGGGTCGTGGCAACGGTGCGCGCGCCGCGCTCAGTCAGCGCTTCGAGCATGGCTTGGGCAAGCGCGCCGCCCTCGGCAGGATCGGTCCCTGTGCCGGCCTCGTCGATGAGCACGAGGGCGCGGTCGTCGGCCTCGGCGAGCATCCGGCGGAGGTTCTGCAGGTGCGAAGTGAAGGTCGAGAGGTCCTGCTCGATGCTCTGCTGGTCGCCGATGTCGACGAAGAGGCGGTCGAAGAGGCCGAGCGAGGTGCCGGGCGCGGCGGGGACCGGCAGCCCGCACGCTGCCATGAGCGCGAGCACGCCGACCGTCTTCATCGCTACTGACTTCCCGCCTGCGTTCGGGCCGGTGATGACGAGGGTCCGCTGCGCGTCCGAGAGTTCGAGGTCGAGCGGGACGACGGCGCGCTCGCTGTCGGGTTCGGCGTCCTCTCGCTGGAAATGCAGGGCCAGCACCGGGTTGCGCCCCCGGACGATCCGCACCCTGCCCTCCTCGTTCAGCGTGGGTACGAGCGCGTCGAGTTCGTTCGAGAGCCGGGCGCGGGCCTGGAGCGCGTCGATCCGGGCGAGCACGCCGAGGCCGGCGCGGAGGTCGGGGAGGCGCGAGCGGAGGTGGCCGGTGAGCTCGCGGAGGATGCGGCGGATCTCGCGGCTCCGCTCCAGTTCCAGCTCGCGGACCTCGTTGTTGAGGTCGAGCACGGCGGCAGGCTCGATGTAGACCGTCTGCCCGGTGCCCGAGACGTCGTGGACGAACCCCTGCACCTTGCGCTTGGCCTCGGCGCGGACGGGAATCACGGCGCGGCCGTTGCGGACGGTCGGCTGCTCGTCGGCGGTGTAGCCCTGCGCCGACGCCTCGCGGAGCGACTTGAGGAGCGTGCTCCGAAGCTGCCCCTGCCGCTCGGCGAGCGCCCGGGTGATCCGGCGGAGCTCGGCCGAGGCGTCGTCGCGGACCTGCCCGCGCTCGTCGACCGTCCGGCCGATGTGCTCCTCGAGCCGCTTCTGCAGCGCGATCTGCGCGGCGAGGGCGGCGACCTCGGGGTAGCGCTCGCGGCGCGCTCTGAAGTAGCCGTGCGCCCGCCGCATCGTCCCGAGCACGCCGCCGACCTCGGCGAGGGCCTCGGCCTCGACCGTGGCGTCCTTCGGCCCGGCGCGGCGAAGCGTCTCGCGGACATCCGGGAAGGGCGAAAGCGGGACGGGGTCGTCGGCGCGGAGGGCCTGCTGAAGCTCGGCCGTCGCCGTCAGCAGTTCCTCGACCCGCGCGCGGTCCGCCGAGGGCTGCATCGCGGCCAGCCGCTCGGCCCCGAGCGGGCTGCGGGCGTGCCCCTCCAGCCGGTGCCGCACGGCGTCGAACCCGAGCTTGGCTTCGGCGTCAGCCGGGTAGAGCGTCATCGCGCCGCCGGACACTTACTCGACCGGCCCGGCGGTGGCGTGGTCCCCGATGTTGAGCGGCCCGGCGTAGCGGGACACCTCGGCGCTCTGCCCGACGATCGCGTCGTCGAGCGCAGCGTCGGTGACGCGGGCGTCGTCGAAGACGATCGCGTTCTTGAGGACTGAGCCCGTCACCGTCGCGCCGCCGTGGACGGCCACGTACGGTCCGACGACCGAGTCGACGACCTTCGCGTCGGGGCCGAGGTAGACCGGCTCGATCAGGACCGAGTTCTCGGCCGTCCCCTCCTTCTCCGGCCCCTCCTCCTTGTCGAGGATCACCTTCGTCGTGTCCTTGAGCGCGGGAATCGTGCCGCAGTCGAGCCACTCGGAGACGCTTGCGGTGCGGAACGTGGCCCCCGCCTTCAGCATCCGGTCGAGCGCGTCGGTGAGCTGGTACTCGCCGCCGACGCCGGTCACGTCGTGGTCGATCAGGTAGTCGATCTCGCGCCGGAGCGCGGCCCCGTCCTTGACGTAGTAGATCCCGATGATGGCCTCGTTCGAGATCGGCTCCGAGGGCTTCTCGACGAAGTCGGTGATGCGTTCGTCGGCGTCCTTGACCACGACGCCGAAGCGGCTCGGGTCGTCGACGTGCTTGACCCAGATGACGGCGTCGGACGCGTCGAGGTTCGGCTTCTCGTCCATGTAGAAGAGGGTGTCGGCGAAGACCACGACGCACTCGCCACTGAGGTGGTCGCCCGCCTGCACGACGGCATGGGCCGTCCCGAGGGCGGTCTCCTGCACGCCGAAGGCGGCCTTCATCCCGTGCCGCTCGGCGATCTCGATGAGGCTGTCGCGGACGCCCTGCCCGAAGTCGGGGCCGAGGATGAAGACGGCCTCGTCGAACCCGCGCGGGAGCGTGTCGGCGAAGGTGTCCATGATGCGCTCGACCATCGAGACGCCGCGGACGTGGATGAGGGGCTTGGGGGTGACGTGGGTGTGCGGGCGGAGCCGGGTGCCGCGCCCGGCCATTGGGATGATGAGCTTCATGCGGATGCGCTGAGGTTCGGAAGGGTGAGCGCGCAAGGTACGGAGGATGGCGAGTCGGCAGGTCGGTACGACGGTGGACGGTGAGCGCTCGGCGCGGAGGTCGAGGAGCGCGTGGGAGAACGGGCGAGAGGGAGACCGAAGGAACTTTTCCAGCGTTCTTTTCCCCACTGTCCCACTGTCCCACTGTCCCACTGTCCCACTGTCCCACTGTCCCACTGTCCCACTGTCCCACTGTCCCACTGTCCCACTGTCCCAACAGTGTCGTGCATCGTAGACGGCAGCGCGGAGCCCGGGAAAACTGCCGCGAGGCCCCGGTTCGGGCCGCTAGCGCGGGAGAAGATAGACCGGGAACGGAACTTGGAAGACACGGCGTGGGGTTAGAGTCGCGCTCTTCCGGGGGCGATTCCCCATCCGCATTCTCTGCCCATAACCCATCTACCAACACCATGCAGACTCTCTTTCAACGCTTTCGCTTTGTCCTGCCTGTGGCCGTGCTGGCCCTCGTCGGGATGACCTTCGCAGGCTGCCAGAACATGAGCAAGACTGGCCAGGGCGCGGTCGTCGGGGCCGGAGCCGGAGCCGTCGTCGGCGGCATTATCGGCAAGGCCACCGGCTCGACCGCCCGCGGTGCCATCATCGGGGCCGCGGTCGGCGGTACGGCCGGCGCGGTCATCGGCAACCAGATGGAGGAGCAGGCCGAGGAACTCGACGGCGAACTCGAAAACGCAACGGTTGAGACGGTCGAGGGCGAAGACGGCAACACGGCCGGGATCAAGATCACGTTCGACAACGCGTCCTGTTCGACTTCGACAGCTACACGCTGCGCGGCAACGCCCGCGACGACCTCGCCAGCCTCGCCAACAGCCTCGCCAACTACCCCAACACTGACGCGCTCGTGGTCGGCTACACGGACTCCGTCGGCTCGGACAGCTACAACCTGAACCTCTCCGAGCAGCGGGCCAACTCCGTGGCGACCTACCTCACGCAGGAAGGCGTCGCCCCGAGCCGGATGCAGATCTCCGGCATGGGCGAGGCCAACCCCGTCGCCTCGAACGCCACCGACGAGGGGCGCCAGCAGAACCGCCGGGTCGAGATCGCGCTCTACGCCAACGAGCAGTACCGCCAGGAACTCGAAAACGAGCAGGGCGGCTGAGCGGTCACTGTAGCTTCAGCCTCGGGGGGCCTCGGCAGACGCTGAGGTCCCTCTTTGTTTGAGAGCTTTTTCGGCGTGGAGGGTCAGGCGGGAGGGGAGGGAACGTTGGCACGAAGCGCAACGGCCTTCGTAGCTTTTGCGGCTTTTATTGACTCTCCCCACTCTCAACCATGGAAACACCCTTCGCCGCCGATGTCCCGATGACGCCGGACGAGATCCAGGCCTGGAACCAGATGCGCACCAAAGACACCTGGCGCATCTTCCGCATCATGGCCGAGTTCGTCGAGGGCTACGAGGTCATGTCCCAGGTCGGGCCCTGCGTGAGCGTCTTCGGCTCGGCGCGGACGGAGCCTGGGACGCCGTACTACGAACTCGGCGTCGAGGTCGGTCGGGCGCTCGTCGAGCGCGGGTACGGGGTCATCACGGGCGGCGGGCCGGGCATCATGGAGGCCGCCAACAAGGGTGCCCGGGAGGCCGGCGGGGCCTCGGTCGGGCTGAACATCGTCCTTCCCTTCGAGCAGGAGGGCAACCCGTACGTCGACGCCGACAAGCTCATCAACTTCGACTTCTTCTTCGCCCGCAAGGTGATGTTCGTCAAGTACGCGATGGGCTACGTGGTCCTCCCCGGCGGCTTCGGGACGCTCGACGAACTCTTCGAGGCGCTGACGCTGATGCAGACTGGCAAGACCGACGCGTTCCCCGTTGTGCTGATGGGCTCCGCGTTCTGGGACGGCCTCCTGGACTGGGTGCGCAGCACGCTCCTCGAAGCAGGCAACATCTCCGAGGGCGACCCGGACCGCGTCACGCTAACCGACGACCCCGACGAAGCGGCCGAGATTATCACCTTGTTCTGCCAGCGCAACGGCCACCTACCCAATTTTTAGCGGGCCGCGCCGTTGTACGCCGGAGCAGCGTCCAGCCGCTCTCGCTCCACCGTCCACTCCCCCTCACACCGGAAGGGCATCGGAGACGCGTTTTTGCCCTCCCCTGGGCCGGCAAGATCCTTGCGAAGCCGGATCATGCCGGCTCGCGGGAACGTACCCCGTCTCCCTGATGCCGCCACTCCCTTAGCAACCAAGCCGATCCTATGAACGCCAAGACCCTGCTCTCCTGCTTTATCGCGCTGCTCCTCTTCGCCCCGGCGGTGAGCGCACAGACCACCCCCGAACTGACGGCCGAGCCCGGCGAGACGTCGGAAGAGGGCACCGTCAACGCGGACGCCCGCGCCGAGATCGAGACGATGATGACTGAGGCGCGCGCCGCGAACGACCTCGCTACGGCCGACGGCTACGTCATGGCCGCCGAGAAGTACCTCGCCGCCGCCGAAGCCGCGAAGGCGTCGGGCGACGGCCAGCTTGCGGAGAGCGCTACCGGCATGATGGAGGGGGCCGCCAAAGCCTTTGTCGACGCCGGCTCCACCTACTCCGCCGCTGAGGAGCACGCCGCCGCTGCCGAGCAGTTCAGCCGCGCCGCCGACGTCGCCGAGCAACTCGAGAACGGCGAGATGCAGGCGCAGATCTCGGCCCAGGCCGGCACCGCCTTCATGAAAGCGGAGGACTACACGATGGCGATCCCGATGCTCGACGCGGCGATCCTCCTCTCGCCAGACGAGTTGAACTACTACTACGTCCGTGGCCTCGCCCTCCGCAGCAGCGGCGACGCCGAGGGCTTCGAGGCGGCCTTCGCCGACCTCGCGATGCGCGCCGACTCGCTCGGCGACGAGGCGATGGCCGCGAAGGTCGGCGACACCGTCGGCAAGGGCTACCTGATTGAGGCCAACACGGCGCTCAAGGCGGACCGGTTCGGCGACGCCGTGAGCGCGCTCGACAAGGCCGCGCCGTTCCTCGGCGAGGACCACGAGTCGATGAACAAGCTCTACGCGAGCGCCTACTACAAGATGGGCGTCAGTCAGGTGCGCGCCGAGCAGTTCTCGTCCGCCCAACGCTCGCTCTCGCGGGCTATCGAGTACGGCCAGCGCGTCAACCTGAGCCCGATCGTCAACGGCGCGCAGCAGCAGCTCGACTACATCCGCCAGGTGCAGGAGCAGGGCTAAGCGCTCCCCAGCCCGCCAAGCTTTCCGAGGCCCGTAGCCCCACCGGCTGCGGGCCTTTCTGCATATCCATTGCGGCGTTCTGCCGGTACTGTGTGACTTGAATGCAGTAGGTAGTCAGCAATGCTGCGGGGTATCTAGATCACCTCTCTGAAGGCCCGTTCACGGAGCGCTAGCCCTTCACATACGGCCAGGATCACGCTGCCTCCACTGTGTGGGGTTGGATTTCGTGCCCTCACTTGCTGCCACCATGCCCATGTTCCGTCTTGCCTTTCTCCTCGCCTCCCCTGCGCTGCTCCTTCTAGTTCCAACCACTTTTGCTCAGCCATCGCTTTGGGTCGAGGCTTCTGCCTCCGAGGCTCCCGAGCGCGCCGACCTCACCACCTACCGGACCGTCCGCTTCGATCTTGACGCACTTCGAGGAATGTTGTCCGCGCCTGAGGTATCGCTCACTCCTGTGGCGATGCGACTTCCGCTGCCTGAGGGAGCCAGCATGACCGCGACGATAGTGGAAACGCCGGTACTGGCTCCTAGCCTTCAGGCTCGCTACCCGGACATCCGCACGTACGTCGTCCGCGGAGCGTCAAGTGGACGGGTTGCCGTGACTCCCCACGGCGTGTCGGGCCTGCTCTACGACGCGGACGGGGCGATCGTGATTGATCCGCTAGGATCGACCAGCGCGCTGGGCCTGGAGTATAGCGCCGTCTACCGCGCCTCGGCGCTTGTAATCCCGAACGCCATCTTCACCTCACTCAGACACGACCTGGCAGGGGCAACCTCTCCCCTGCCGGTGTCGCTGCGCTCGGCTCCCATCGGCGAGACGCTTCGCACCTACCGCTTGGCTGTGGCGGCTACAGGTGAGTATACCGTAAGTCGCGGCGGTACCGTGGCTCAAGCGCTCGGGGCCATCGCGGCCAGCGTCAACCGGGTCAACGCTTTCTTCGAGCGCGACCTGGCTGTCCGGTTCGAGCTTGTCGAAAACAACGACCAAGTCATCTACACCGACCCCGAGACCGATCCTTTCTCGCCGAACGCTCCGGACCTCTTGGTACCTATACAAGAAACAATAGACGAGGTCATCGGAGACGAGAACTACGACGTGGGTCACCTCATCGCCTTGGAACTGGGCGGAGGACTAGCTTTTCAGCGTGCGGCCTGCGTCTCGGGCTTCAAAGCGATGGCGTTCTCCAGTGTTGGTCTCGGGACAACACCCTTCGACCTCCTCGTCTTCCCGCACGAGTTGGGGCACCAGCTCGGGGCACCCCACACGTTCGTTCAGCCTCTTCCCCTTTTCGACCCTCAGCCTATCGGCGTCGAGCCTGGCCCGGGTTACACGCTCATGGCATACCCGTACCTCGCTACCTATCGGCCCGAGTCGGAACGCGTAGGCTTTCACTTCCACAGCGCTTCGGTCGACTCGATGGCTGTGTTCCTGGAGAGTCCGGAGGGGAGTTGCGGCGCAGCTACACCCACCGGCAACGACCTGCCTGTGGTGAGTGCTTCCGAGTCTGTGACGGTTCCGCTGGGCGCGTTCGTGACGCTCGACGGAACTGCGTCGGACGACTCGGGGACTCCTCTGACTTATGCCTGGGAGCAAATCGACACATTCGGAGACGGCACTGGTGCCATTCCCCGCGTGCGCGCGCTTGACCCGAGCCCGAAGTCGGCACGGACCATCCCCGACCTACGCCGCTTCCTCGACAGCACCCCCTTTACCGACGAGTCTCCACTCGACGAGGAGACAACCTACGCGTTTCAGCTCACCGTTCGTGACAACGTCCCGGGTGGGGGCGCGCAAGCCACCGCCCACACACTCGTGCGCGTGCGTACGTCAGAAGGCCCGTTTGCCATCACCTCCGTTCCACCAGGGACTCAGTACCCCGTCGGCAGCCGTATCGCAGTCACGTGGGATGTCGCAGGCACCAACGACGGCGAGATCGGCGTAGAGGCGGTCGACGTGCTGGTATCGACTGACAACGGCAAGGCTTGGACGCTCGTGGCGGAAGCCGTACCCAACAGTGGGGAGACGACGGTAACTATGCCGGCGACTCCCACCATGGAAGGGCGCCTGAAAGTTCACGCTGTCGGCTCCCCATTCTTCACCGTTGCGGAAGAGTCCTTCACGCTCACCGGCGGCGTTGCAACGGCAGACGGTGCGACACCCGATGCAGAAGTGGTATCGGCGGTGTGGCCGAATCCAGCCTCGACACAGGCGCGGGTGCATGTGCAGCTCCAAAAGCCAGGCTTTGTTCGCGCTACTCTCTACGACGCGCTCGGCCGTCGGGTGCTGAGGGTGAGCGAAGAGACGGCAGCGTCTGGTGCTTCCTTGAGGTTCGACCTCAGTGGGCTGGCAGCGGGGGTCTACGCGGTCCGCGTCGAGAGCACTGCTCGCGTCGAGACGCGCCAGCTCGTCGTGGTGCGCTAGCGTAGGTCTCGAGCATGAGCAGCGGGCCCGTCTCGACTTACAGGCAGCGGCGCCCAGAAGCAGCCCGAGTGCGTCCGCCAGGTGCAGGAGCAGGGCTAAGCGCTCTTCCGACCGCCAGGCTTTCCGAGGCCCGCAGCCCCACCGGCTGCGGGCCTCTTTCGGTTGTCACAGCCGCGTCTCGATCCCGACGAAGACCTCGACCGCGCGGAGGGCGTTGCGGGCATAGGGCGCGGTGAACGCCTGCACGCTCAGGCCGGTCTCGCCGAAGAGCGTGACGGTCGCGCCGAGGCCGGTGCGTACGAGGCGCTGCTGCGGGAACGCCTCCGGCTGCAGCCCGATCGCTGCCTCGACGACTTCGGGCTCCTGGAGCGACCACGCTACGTCGAGCAGGCCCTGTAGGAGTAGGCGGTCGAAGAACGTGTACCCCGCCTCCAGCGTGAGCAGCAGCTCGTCGCTGTAGTCGACCTCCGCCCCGCCGTCGGTGACGCAGACCTCCTCCGCGTCGTCGGGCTGCGCGTCCGGGCAGTCGATGATGCGCGACAGGTCGAAGACGGAGGTGCGGTGCCGGTAGCCGATCGCCGCCTGCCCGTAGGCCGGGACCGGCCAGAAGCTCCGCCCGTAGGACAGCAAGAACTGCGCGTCCACCTGCCCCGGCCCGACCGTCGGCGAGACGTTGCGCCGGTAGCCGAGCGGGAGCGTGAGTGCCGCGTTGACCGCAAGCGTGTTCAGGCTCTCGCTCCACCCGACGGCGTCGGCGAGCCCGACCCGCAGCCCGAGCATCGCCGAGCCGAGATCGGAGGACTGCCGCTCGATGGGCGTTTCGGTACCGGCCAGGCCCTCGCGCACGAAGAGGCGCTTGTACGGGATCGTCCCGAAGAGCGTCAGGCTCGGCACGAGGCCGACCTCGCCGTAGAGGTAGCGGCTCCGGTCGCGGAACGGCGTGTCGGCGTCCTCGCCGAGGGCGGGGTCGTACGGGACCACGTCGCCGCTCGCGTCGAAGCGCTCGGAGGCGTTGGCGAAGCCCTGGGTGAGCTTGAGGTAGACCCGGCCCGGCTCCTGGGTCCACGCCTGGGCGTGCGCCGACAGCGGCAGGAGGACGAGCGCGAGCAGGCACACGGTGGGGTTCAGCATAGCGTCAGCCGGCGGCGTTGAGGGTCCACAGGTACTCGAACTGAACGCCCGGCTGCGCTTTGATCTCGGCGGCCGCGCGCCCCTCGAAGAGGCTCCGCAGCCGGTCCGCGCCCGGACGGCTAGGGTCGAGGTAGCCGAGGAGGTAGTCGCCCGCGGGCTCGCCAGCCATGTCCCAGTCAGCAGCGAACCAGTCGAGGAGGCTGGAGACGACGACCGTCTCACCGTCGACCCGGAAGTGCTGGGTACCGTTTGCGAAGTCGCGCATCGCCCGGTCCAGTTCGGCGTCCACGTTCGACGCGGTGAACGCCGTCTGGCGCAGGCGCGGGCACGAAATCGCCCCGCAGTTCAGCCCGACGTGAAGGCGCGGGTCGAGCCGGGCCGGGTAGAACGCCGTTAGCGCCGCTGGGCCGTCACCGCGCCGGAGGATCACGTTCTCGATCTGGTCGAGCGTGACCTCGGTCCCGGCGACCGTAATCGGGGTCTTGAAGAAGAAGTCGAAGCCGTGGGCCTCGATGTTCGCGGGCGTACCGGCTTCGAGGACGCGCTCGATGAGCTTGACGTTGTAGGCGTTCATCCAGAAGGCCAGCTTCTCGGCATCGGTCGAGAGCGCGCCGGCGTCGAACGCCTCGACGGCCGCGACCACCTCTTCGAACTGCGCGGCGAGCGGGCCGCCGATCTGCCCGTACCGCACCAGCCCGTCGCTCGTGACGGTCTGCTGGAGAATGGCGGTCCAGGCGTCCTCGTACGACACCGCTTCTGTCTCAGCCGGCGCGACCGCAGTCGGCGCAGCCATCAGATCGGCACAGGCGAACAGAGCGAGCAAGACCGGGAGGCGCGAGCGCTTCAGCATGGGTATCGGGGCTAGACCGGCCGCATGATACCACCCCGCTCGTTCCCTATTGTCACGCGCCGGTCACAATCGCCTACTGCGCCGTGCCGGTCAGCCGGAGCGACTTCGTCGGCTGCGCCTCGTCATCGGTGGTGAGGACGATGGCGTAGTCGAAGTCGCCGGCCGGGCTCCCGGCGCGGAGGGTCACACGGAGCGGCACGAGGTCGCCCGCGAAGATCGGCGTGTTGGGGTAGGCGATCCGTAGGCCCTCGGGAACGCTCTTCGCCTCGGCGATGCGGATAGGCCGCGTGCCGGTGTGCTGCATCCTGAAGACGTGCGTCGTCTGCCGGTCCGCCGGCACCGGCCCGAGGTCGACCGCGTCGGTGTCGAACAGGAGGTTGCCCTCGGCGACACCGTCCGTGATCGCCTCGCGCTCCACGGTGCCGGTGATGTAGAGCGTCTCGGCGAGGGTCTCTCCGCCCGCCTCCGCCGTCACGCGGACTGACTTGCGAAACGGCCCCGGCCGGCCCTCAGAGTCGTAGGCCACGACGATCTCGCCCGTGCCACCGGGCGCGACGGCCTCGGTCGTAAACGACGGCGTCGTGCAGCCGCACGACGGGCGGACGGCGGTCAGCGTCAGCGGCGCGCGGCCCTCGTTCTCGAACGCGAACGTGTAGGTCGGGGCCTCGCCCTCTTGCAGCACGCCGAAGTCGTGGGTGGTCGCCGTGAACGCGAGCTGGGCGGAGGCGGGGGCGGCGAGGGCCAGGGCCGCGAGGAGGATCAGCGGTTTCGGCATGGCTGGAAGAGAGAAGAGCGGACGAGCGGAAGCGGGGAAGATTAGCGGAGCGGTAATGCTGGAACCCTTCCACTCTTCCCTTTCTCCGCTCGTCCAGTCCTAGTAGCTCAGCACCGACCGGGCGCCGGCGAGCACGTCCTCGTCCTGCGGGAGCACGGCGCGCTCCAGCGGGTCGGCGAAGGGGATGAAGGTGAACGCGCCCGCGACGCGCTTGACCGGCGCGTCGAGGTGCTCAAACGTCGTGTCCGCGATCTGCGCGGCGATCTCCGAGCCGAAGCCGACGAACTCGTGGTCCTCGTAGAGCACGAGCGCTCGGTTGGTCTTGACGACCGACGCGAGGATCGTCTCCATGTCGAGCGGCATCATCGTGCGGATGTCGATCACCTCGACGCTCGCCCCCTCCTTCTCCAGCGCCTTCGCTGCGTTCATGGCCTTGTAGACCATCGCGCCGTAGGTCACGATCGTGAGGTCGGTCCCTTCGCGGACGGTGCGGGCCTGGCCGAACGGGACGAGGTAGTCGGCGTCGGGCTCCGGCGAGCGGGCCGGCCCCTGCCGGTAGAGCGACTTGTGCTCCAGGAAGATCACCGGGTCGTTGAGGCGGATCGCGGTCTTCAGCAGGCCCTTCGCGTCGGCGGCGCTCGACGGCATCGCCACCTTGAGGCCGGGGAAGTGCGCGAAGATCGACTCGACGTTCTGGCTGTGGCAGAGGCCGCCGTGGATGTAGCCCCCGCACGGAACGCGGATCACGACCGGGGCCTGCCACGCGTTGTTGGACCGGTAGCGGAACGGGGCAAGCTGGTTGCGGATGGCCTGCATCGCGGGCCAGATGTAGTCCGCGAACTGGATCTCGACGACCGGCCGGTAGCCCGCCGCCGCCATCCCGACGGCGCTCCCGACGATCGAGTGCTCGGCGAGCGGCGAGTTGAAGCAGCGGTCCGCGCCGTGCTTGGCCGTCAGGCCGCGCGTGGCGGTGAAGACGCCGCCCTTGCCGCCGCCCACGTCCTCGCCGTAGACGATCACCCGCTCGTCGCGCGCCATCTCCTCGTCGAGCGCGTGGTTGATGGCATCGACGAGGACGATCAACTCGCCGCTCGGCTCCGTTGCCTCGTAGTCGAGCTCCGGCGGGGCCTCGTCGTAGACGTGGTCGAGCGCCGTCGCCGGATCGGGATCGGCTTGCTCGGCGGCCCAGACGGCGGCCTCGTCGACCTCCGCCGCGACCTCCTTCCGCAGCGCCTCGACGTCGTCCTCGGTCATCACGCCGGCCTCGACGAGCCGCTTCGAGAGCTTCGCAACCGGGTCGCGCTCCTTATCCTTCTCCAGCCCGTCGGCGTCGCGGTACTTGTCGTGGCTGTCGGAGGACGAGTGCGGGAGGAGGCGGACCACGTCGGCGACGAGCGCGACCGGCCCGTTGCCGGCGCGGATGTGCTCGGCGGCGGCCTTGCCGACGGCCCAGGCGGTGAAGAAGTCGGTCGCGTCGTAGGACGCCCGGGCGAGGCCGTGGTAGCCGGCGGTGATATTGTGGATGTTCGCGCCGGCGGTCTGTTCGGCAATGGGGACCGAGATGGCGTACTTGTTGTCCTGGACGTGGAAGAGCGCGGGCGCGCCGGCGCGGGCGCTCCAGTTGAGGGCCTCGTGGAAGGCGCCCTGGCTCGTCGCCCCGTCGCCGGACGAGATGTAGGTGACCGCGTCGTCGCCGCGCCGCTGGCTGGCAAGCGCGAACCCGACGCCCGGCATGTACTGCGCCCCGACCGACGAGCTCGTCGACATGATGTGGAGGTCGCGGTTGCCGAAGTGCTCCGACATCTGGCGCCCGCCCGAGGAGACGTCGTCGGCCTTCGCCATGTGGGCGAGCATCGTCTCGCGCGCCGTCATCCCGAGCGTGAGCGTCATCGCGAGGTCGCGGTAGTACATGCAGAACCAGTCGTGCCCGCCCCGGAGGTGCATCCCGAGCCCGACCTGGGCCGCCTCGTGCCCGGAGGCCCCGATGTGGAAGAAGCCCTTGCCCTGCTTGAGGAGCGTCAGCATCTTCTCGTCGAGCCGCCGCGAGAGCATCATCGTCCGCAGCGCCCGCTTCAGCTCGTCCGGCTCAAAGTCCTTCGGCCCGACCGGCGTCACGTCGAGGTCGCCCTCGTAGGCCATCAGCACGGCCTGGCCGTTCTTGGCGGCGGCTTTCCCGTTGGCGGCAGCCTTTCCGTTGGCGGGGCTCTTCTTGCGGGTCTTCTTCTGCGGCGTCTTCGTGCTCATGCGTAGGCTCGGCAAACAGGGATAGAGGGACGGGGCGAATATACACGGGACCCCCTCCGCCGGATTCGGAAGCGGTTCCGCCTGCGCGCTAAACTACCCCCTCCGCCGCGTGCGCCGCGAGGCCCCGGACCCGGATATCCGGTCAATTCACACGCGGCTAGTCACGCTCGAACCCGCCGGAAAATTTCGTCAGTCAGCCGGGATGCTTCCGTCAGTTCACACGCGCAGACTCACGTTCTGAACTCGCTGCTGTGACTGACGTACCACCTTTCCTACTGCGTTTCTCGCTTCGGAGAAGGCCATGCCTGCCACGTCTATTCGTATCCGCGTCGATGCTGAGACGGCCCGCGCCTACGAGCAGGCATCTGACGCGCAGAAAGAGCGCGCCCGCTCCGTCTTCGCCTGGGCGCTGCACTACCGAAACGAGTCGACGGAGGAGACCCTCCGCTTCTTCGACGAGGTGGCCCGCAACGCCCGAGCACGCGGGCTTACGCCCGAGATCCTCGACGACATTCTCCACGACCGCCCCCCGGGACCGGACGAACTCGCGGGTCCCGGCGGACCGGCCGGTGAGACGGGATGAGCGAGCGGCGGCGTCTCGTTCTCGACACCAACGTGCTCGTGAGTTCCGTACTCTCGCCGGAGGGGACGCCCCGCCGATGCCTGGAGCGCGCACTTGGCCAAGAGGCCCTCTTGCTCTCCGAGGCGACGTGGAACGAACTCCTCGACGTACTCTACCGGCCGCGGCTTCAGCGCTACGTCGTCGCGTCTGAGCGTGAGGGCGTGCTCGAACGTCTCGCGCTCCGGTCGGAGTTCGTAAAGATCGGCGAGCGGATCGAAGCCTGCCGGGACCCGAAAGACGACAAGTTTCTCGAAGCTGCTGTGAGCGGCAAAGCCGACTGCCTCGTGACGGGCGATGCGGACTTGCTCGTGCTCCATCCCTTCCGGGACATTCCGGTCCTCACGCCTGCAGCATTCCTGGCCGAAGCTGGGTGAGAAAATTCGCAGTCGGGGGCGGAAACTTCCCGGTGGTTTGCAGACTTAGAGGCCGGTTTTCATTCGGCACCCGCTGCCGGCCCCTCCTCTCCATCCGGCCGCTCCGGTCGCTCGCCATAAGCCTGTTCGATCTCTACTCCGCCTCCGACCCCGCCGACGTTCTCGTCCGCGCTCACCCCAGCGTGTCGAAGGGACAGTGGACGAGCTTCGCGCTCGCCAAGCTTCGCGACGGGTTCGCGCTCGTCGAGGGCGAGCACGGCCGCGGGTTCCAGTTCTATAAGCTAGGCCTCCCGCTCCAGCCGTGCGCGCCGCACGCGGCACGCAAGCTCTTGAAGATGGACCTGCTCACCGTCGCCAAGACCGACATCCGGGGCACGCACTACGCGCTCCGCCCTGCCTTCCAGCCGGAGACCGGGCCCGAAGCGTAGCGCCTAGAACGGTCCGACGGGCTGCCTCGCCCGGGGGCCGCCGGTCATCGGTAGCGCGACGGTCCGACAGGTACGCACCCGGTGTCCGCCGGTAAGTGCAGATCATCCAGACCCCGGCGCAGTCACCCGCCGGGGGTTCCGCTCCGTCACTCCGGGATCGCCTTCCGCCGCACGCTCACGCGCCCGGCGCAGAATCGCCCGCACGTCGTAATCGAACTGTGCGGCGTAGGCCTCGCGGTTTGCGCGCACCTCCCGGATGATCTCATCCTGGTGCGCCTCGTGGGTGCCGTCCAGAGAATGGGGAGTCATAATGCCGTGCTCTCCAGCAGGTCTTCGGGGGTGCAAAGTGTCGGGGGTTCGTAGCCGCTTCTACGGCAGACCTCGGCGATCTGCTCCCGGAGTACGGGGTTGGCGATGTGCCTGAAGTTCCACGTCAGCAGGTACTCCGCTCCGGCCGTCGCGGCCACCGCGATGTGCACCGCGTCGGCAGCCGCCTTCTCCGGGAGGGGCACGTCGCGCAGAAGGGCCTCGGCTAGTGCGTCAGCTTCGGGAGAAGGCGTCGGTGCGTCGAGGTCTTGGAGCACCGCGAGGCGAGCCGCAGCAGCGTTGGCGTCGCCTAGCTCTGCTTCTTCCAGGACCAGCGGAGAGATGAAGAGGTCGTACTTCGAGCGCTGCGTGGCCCACCACGCGGCGGTGAGCTGCTGCCGGGCCGCGGTAACGAGGCGGTAACGAGGTCGCGGTTCGGGCACGCGGTGAGGTAGCTGACGACGGAGGTCTCGACGTAGAGCGAGGGCTTCATGCCCCAAAGCTACCACGCATCCGTCGGATGTTGGCGCACGCTCTGCGTCGCCAGCGAGTTGACGCGGGCGGACCTGCTCACCGTCGCCAAGACCGATATCCGGGGGATGCACTACACACTCCGCCCCGCCTTCCGAGACCAAACCCGAGGCGTAGCCGTTCACTCTACCACACACACCGCGACGACGCCAACCGACACCTGAAGCCGGTTCGTCACCTGCGAGCTTCTCTTGGGAGTCTCTTGGAAAACATGGCCGGGCAGCGCAGGACGCTCAAGGCGGGGTCGGTCTGCGGTGCGAAAACTTGGCAGCGACGTACCCAGCCCGGTTTACAACTCAGAGGTGTCCACCTTTTGGACACCGTGTCCGAGAAACCATCGCTCTACCTGGTCAGCCGAGACATTGAACCACTCTTTTCCGTTCTGGCCGGCACTTTCGGCGAAGTGTTCGTGCGCCTCTCGCTCGGCTGTGCGCGCTTCGGACTGCGTAGGATACTCGAACGCAGCGGCGACTTGGATAGACCTGGGGTTCCCTCGCTTGAGGTTCGCATTCATACGCCACTGCGGTGGGTTCTTCGAGTAGCCTATCTTTGTCCACGGACCTGAAGTTTCGCCTTCGTACGGAGTCTCGGATATGATATAGACGTACGCCATTGTTTTAGTGCTGATGTTTCAGTGCTGAGCCGGCTGCGGCCTCAAGATACACTGTCGCCAAGACCGACATCCGGGGCACGCACTACACGCTCCGCCCCACTTTTCACCCCGAGGCTGGAGCCGAGGCGTAAGGAATTCGAAGCGTAGGGAGGAGCGCAGGGAAAGGTCGCGCACGGTCTCTGCCAGAGCGCATTGCGTGCGGGTATATTCCGCGCACTTCACCCGCTTCCTCTGCGCGCCTACCCTCGCTTTCGCCCATGCGCCCGCTCTGGCTTCTGGTCTCGCTCCTGCTGGTCCTGCCCGTCCACGCCCAGGAGGACCCGCCCACGGTGGCGAGCCTGGACTACGACGCCCTGGCGTGGCGTGGCATCGGGCCGGCCTTTACGTCGGGACGCATCGCCGACATCGCGATCCACCCAGACGACCCGCAGACGTGGTACGTCGCCGTCGGGAGTGGTGGCGTCTGGATGACGGCGAACAGCGGCACGACGTGGACCTCCCTCTTCGACGGGCAGTCCGCCTACTCGACCGGCTCGGTTGCCATCGACGCGCGCAACCCGAGCACGATCTGGGTCGGGACGGGCGAGAACGTGGGCGGGCGGCACACGGCCTACGGCGACGGCATCTACCGCTCGACCGACGGCGGCCGGACGTGGGAGAACCGCGGCTTGAGGGAGAGCGAGCGGCTTTCGACGATCTGGATCCACCCGGACGACTCGGACGTGGTGCTCGTCGCGGCGCAGGGGCCGCTCTGGAGTGCGGGCGGCGAGCGCGGCCTCTACCGCACCGAGGACGGCGGCGAGACGTGGACGCAGGTGCTCGGCGGCGGCGAGTGGACCGGCGCGACCGACCTCGTCGTCGACCCGCGCGATCCCGACGTGATGTACGCCGCCACGTGGGACCGGCATCGGACGGTCGCGGCCTACATGGGCGGCGGCCCGGGGAC
>JBCDKT010000049.1 GCA_038746285.1 Bacteroidota bacterium | reverse complement strand
GCAGATTCCGGTGGCGTCGTTCACGGACGAGAACGCGAACACGCCGGGTGCGGACGACGGGTTCGACTACGCGAACCTGCTGCAGGTGGTCTTCGCCTACGGCGGGCTGCAGGGGCCGGAGTTCACCTTCCTCATCGACGAACTGGGCTTCAGCAACGAAGTCACGGTGGCGAACGAACCCGGCACCACGCCCGGCGGCGTTGCGCTGAGCAGCGCCTACCCGAACCCGTTCGCCTCGCGCACGCAGTTCGCCCTCACGCTCGACCAGGCCGAGTCGGTCCGCGTCGAGGTCTTCGACGTGCTGGGCCGCCGCGTGGCGCTTCTCCACGATGGCCTGCTCGGTGCGCAGACCGCGCACACGTTCGGTATCGACGGCCGGGCCTGGGGCAGCGGGATGTACCTCTACCGGGCCACTGGCGAGACGTTTTCCGAAACGCGCCGCGTAGTCCTCACGAAGTAGCCCTTACCGGAGACTGGTCCTATGCCTCGGATCGCACGGATTGACCCGCTCGGGGCCGGCCGCAGCCTGCGCGCTGCGGCCGGCCTCCGGCTCGGCCACGCCGCACGGCTCGCCCTCTTCGCCGCCGTGGCCTTCAGCGTGGTGCAGCCCGCGTCGGCGCAGGTCGCCGACCGGGACGACGCGGGCGCGCCGGGCACGGACCTCGTCGCCTCGAACGACGGCGTCGTCGCCGACTCGGTCTACCGTGATTACCCTTCGGCCGACACCACGGAGGCGCTTCGCCGGCTGCCGCTCGGCCTGACGGCCTTCGGGTACTACCGGCTGTTTGTCTACAGTCGCAACATCACGAACCCGTACCCCGGCCTCGACCCGTTCGCCCGGGCCTACAGCGTCGGCGACGGCTACCGCGAGCCGATGCTGTCGGTCAACGTCCTCGGCCGGCCGAGCGGCAAGGCGAGCTTCGGGACGGAGCTGTTCATCTTTGCCCCCTACGACGGCACCGAAGACTTCGAGACGAACACACTCTCGCTCAACCTCGGGCTCAACTTCTACGGCAACTTCCGCACGGAGGCCGGCAACTTCGGCGTCCGCGCCGGCGGCATCCACTGGTACAACCTCAGCCCGTTCACGATCGGCGTCTACCAGGTCCTCGACCGCTTCTCGATCTTCGACCGGACACCGTGGGAGGGGGTCGACGGGACCGGCAAGTACGCCAACTACTTCGCCACCGGCCGGGCCAACCCGGGCGACCAGCGCTGGAATTTCCAAGCGTTCCAGGGGTTCATCCTCGACGGGCGGCGCCTCCCCGGCGGCTTCGGATTCGACGCCTTCTGGGGCAAGACGCAGCCCAACGGCGGCCTGCCGGGAGCCCTCACCGAGTCGAGCGAGACCGTCGCGGGCGAAGGCGAGGCCGGCGACGTGCCGACCTTCAACGGGTTTGAGGGCGAGGCGCGCGTCCTGCCGAGCTTCATCACGGGCGGCCGCCTGCAGAAAGCGTTCGGCGACAACATGGTGGCCGTCAACACACTCTACAGCTACCGCACGCTCGACAGCCCGACCGCCGCCCGCCGCGACTACCAGGTCCACACCGCGACGTTCGACGCGAACGTGGCCGGCGTCAACGTGTCCGGCGAGCTCGGCGCGAGCCGGTTCGACAGCCCAGACTTCACCTCCAATTGGGGCGAGGCGCTCATGGTCCGTGCTCTGACGCCGGGCGAGCTCACCGTATTCCCGCTCGACGTGCAGCTCTACCAGGTCGGGCGCAACTTCTTCAACGAGAACGGCGAGATCTCGACCAACAGCAACCCCGAGATCAGCGTCGATCCGCGCTGCTCGGTGGCGGCCGGGGGCGGGTCAGTCGGGGGGCTCATCACCCAGGTCAACCAGCTCGCCCACAACCGCCGGGGCGTGAACGTCAACACCGGGTGGGACGCCGGACCGGCCAAGCTGGCCGTCGGCTGGGGCCTCGCCCACGAACTCGCCCCGACGACCTCGGAGCTGACCTACAACCACCGGATCAACGGACTCGCCCTCTCGCGCATCTACAACCCGTTCCCGGAGAACGCCGTCTGCGCGACGACCTTCGGCCCGTTCAACCGGCAGTTTTCCTACTTCCGCGGCGTCGCCGAGCGCGTCCAGACGACCGACGTCGACCAGGTTACCGGCATCCCGACCAACCGCAAGTACTACCACGCCGTCGACATCCAGGCTAAGTTCCGGGGCGAGACGCTCGGCGGGCGCGACATCTACTTCTTCTACCTCGGGAGCTTCGGCTCGGCCAACCGCGTGGCGCGCGCCCTCCCCACTGACGACGACACCTACCTCTTCGTCCAGTACCACGAGTTCGACCTGTACCTCGAGCTCTGGGAGCGCTTCCTCCTGGCCGGCTACCTCGGGCTGGAGAAAGTCAACGGCGGGCAGTTCACCGACGTGGACGCGGTGACGGGCGAGCCGCGCGACCAGCGCGGGGTCGGCCTCGGCCTCGGCTTCGACTGGACGGTCGCCAGCAACGCCGGGCTCTACCTCCGCCACCGCTGGATGGACTTCCAGGACCGCAGCTTCGTCGCCGACAACTACAGCGGCCGCGAACTCACCCTCGAGCTCAAGGTCTTTTTCTAAAGCCAGACGCTAAACGCCACCCGCATGCGCCCACTCCTCCAATCCTGCCTGCTTGCCGCAGCCCTGACGCTGCCGCTGGCACCCGGCGTGCTGGCCCAGGGAGCGCCGAGCAACGAGGAGGCAGGCCCCGGCCTCCAGTTCAACGGCTACGGCCGGAGCACCATCCAGCAGACGGAGATCGGCGGGACGGTCCTCGACACGGACACCCTCACGGTCCAGGACATCGCCGACGGCGAGTTCGTGCTCGACCTCGCCGTGAACGCCCGCCCCAACAGCGTCACCGAGGTCCAGGGCATCATCCGGCTGCGGAACGAGTTCGGCGGCTTCTTCGGCGCGGGCGCGACGCTCGACGTGCGCGAACTGTGGGCGCGCGGCGTCATCGCCGACGTGCTGCGCTACCGCCTCGGCGACATGGACGCGGCCCTCTCGCCCTACACCCTCTTCCTGCCGGACGCCGACGGGGTGGTGAACGAGCCCGAGCTGTTCCGGCCGCAGCGCGAGGCCGTCTACTACGACGAGTTCTACACCGGACGCAACACGCGCCGTCTCCAGGGGGCCAAGCTGGACTTCGGCCTGAGCTTCGACCGGGGGCTGGACGCAGCCGACTTCCAGATCTTCCTGGCCCGGCTCCGCTCGACCAACTTCACCGACGTGCCCACCCGGTTCATCGGCGGCGGGCGCGGCGCGCTCACCCTCGGGCCCTTCGGGCCGTACGGCACCCTCGCAAAGGGCGGCCTCAACGTCTCCTACACCTGGGACGACCTCAAGTCGGGCGACGCCAACACCGGCATCCGCAACGCCGTCATCTCGCTCGACACCGACGTGCGAATCCTCGACCAGGATGCCTTCGACCTCCACCTCGTCGGCGAGAGCGGCTGGTCGCTCGTGCGGCTCAGGGAGAACACGGAGGACAGCGAGACCGAGGAGGAAACGGCGCCCATCGACGAGATCCTGTTCGAGGACACCGACACCTTCATCGAGGTCGGCCTCGCGGGGACGGTCAAGGCAGCCGACCTCGGCCTCTCGGCGATGTTCGTCAACGTCGGGCCGGAGTTCTACAGCGCGTCGGCCCAGAGCAAGCGGATCGACTACACACGGACCAAGAGCACCTTCAACCGCATCGGCTCGGACGCCGACCTCCGGCCCGTCTCGCTCTTCGACCTGTCACGGGACCCGGCGCTCTACACGTTCCGCATCGCGGACCAGCTGATGGCCTACGACCCGCGCTACGGGAACGTGCTCCCCTTCGGGCGGGCCACGCCCAACCGGCGCGGTGCCCGGCTCGGCGCGGCCTACGCGCCCGACGGCGTCCCGGTGGACGCCGCCCTCGACCTGGCGCTGCTGACCGAGATCCGAGGCGAGGGTACGGACGAGCTCAAGAACTTCGTCCTGCTGCGCGGCGAGGCGACGGTCGAGGTCAACGAGTTCATCGGGTGGGACCGGATGCTCGGCCTCACACTCGGGACCCAAGTGGAGAACACGAGCCGCGGCGGCGAGCCGGCCGAAGAGGTGGACCTCGCGTCCATCCTGTTCGAGGCTGGCGTCTCGGCCGAGGTCTACGACCGGCTCGACGTGCTCCTCGGGGCCAAGCTCCGCACGTCGAGCGGCCGCGACTACGTGCCGCAGATCGAGAACTTCAACGACATCCGCGACTTCTTCGAGCCCTTCGTGACCGACGACCAGGAATCGCTCATCGGAGCCGGGCTCCGCTACCGGTTCCGGGACGACATCTCGCTCACGGTGCAGGTCCAGCGCTTCAGCTACAGCAGCGACCCGAACCCCGACGACGAGTACACACTCGGGCAGGTCTTCGCTCTCTACACGATGACGTTCTAGCCCATGCGACCGACGCACGATTCCGACACGACCCACCGCCCGAACCGGCTGACCCGCGGCTGCGCGCTCGCCCTCCTTCTGAGCGCAGCGCTCCTCGGCTGCGACCACGCCACCGAGTCTGCCGGCCCGAGCCTGATCGTCCGCTTCGGCGAGTTCGACCTCCAGGAGCCGCTCAGCGCCAGCCAGGACATGGTAGACTTCGCCGCAGGCGAGAGCGTGAGCTTCGCCGCCCGCTTCAACAAGCCCGTCAACTGGATCGTTGAGATCACCGGCCAGGAGAGCGGTGCCGTCAGGCGGATCGAAGGGTTCTCCAGCGAACTGACCGAGGAGAACGCCCGCTGGATCGGCGGCACGACGCAGCTCCCGCTCTTCCGCGAAGAGGCGGCCGAGGCGGCCCTCATCATCCCCGACGAAGAGTCCGACACCACGCGCGTGACGATCAGCGTGCTGACCCCGCGCCTCTACCCAGGCGAGGTGGTCACCGGCTTCGAGGACGACGAGGAGGCCGTCACGACGCTCCGAAACTTCGAGTTCGAGCTCGACGCCGCCTCCGGGCCGAGCATGGAGGTGCCCGCCGCCGAAGGCGAGACATTCTACCTCCTGCGCGGCACCGACACCGTGGTCGACAACTTCTTCGTCGGCCTCGCCGAGATCACCTCGCCGAGCGACGACGGCTACTTCACCGTCCCGACGAACGTGCCGGAGAACCTCTTCTTCAATGCGTTCCTCTACAACTTCGGCAGCTCGAACACGATCGCCATTCTCGACGTTGTAGTGGACGCCAACGGCAACGGCACGTTCGAGGACGGCACAGACGCCATCTTCGGCTCGGGTGACATCCGGCTGGAGGAGCCGGGATGGTCGCAGTTCTCGCTGTCCGTCTCGGAGTTCGGGCTGACCGAAGCGCAGACGCAGCAGATCGTCGCGGTGCGCCTCGTGCTGATCTCCGACAACAACACGCAGCCCGATCCGCGCGAGCCCGTCGATTTCGGCGTGGACTACGTCACGTTCACTTCGGGCGGCCCCCTCCGGCTGTAGCACTACCGATCAGTCCTATGAGCCAGCGCCTCTCTTCTCGACTCGTCTTCAGCGTCCTCTTTCTAGCAGGGGCGATGCTGGCGTCCGGGTGTGTGCAGTTCCTGCCCGCCGCCCTCTACTCGGGCGTGGAGCAAGCACCGGTGCCCGAGCGGCCCCGCACCCTCGCGCTCGCCGCCGAGCCAGTCATTTTCTCCGACCAGACCGACGACACCGTCTGGTTCCAGGATGACGTGCGCTGCACGCAAGGCGAGGTGACCTCGGACGTGGTCTACGCCGGGCAGCGTGCCGTCGCGCTCTCGTGGGACCGCAACGTCGAAGGGTGCGAGTGGGCCGGCTTCGGAATCGGCTGGGACGGATGGGCCGGCAAGGACCTCTCGGAACTGCTGCCCTACGCGGCCATCGAGATGCAGGTGCGGACGAAGGAGGGGACGATGTACGGCCTGCCGATTGTGCTCACGTTCGAGGACTACGCCGGCGGGATGGGCTTCTCCTACACCGGCAACCGCTACTTCGAGCGCCCCGTCATCGACGAGGACTGGCAGAAGATCGTCGTTCCGCTGGCCAGCTTCGACCTGGAGGTCGAGAACCTCGACCTGACGAATGTCAAGCAGCTCATGTTTGAGCTTCAGGGCTCCGGTAGCATCTACATCGACGATGTGCGGCTCGCATTCTACGAGGAGGAAGAGCAGGAGCCGTGGCTGGTCGAGGCCCCGCGCCCCGACCCGACGGCGCTCCCGATCCAGCTCTTCGGCGACGCCTTCATCAACGACAACGGCTGGGGCCTCGTCTCCGACCGCTGCCAGACGGTCGAGACCACCACCGCCAGCGCGTCCGAAGGATCGACGGCGCTGCACCTGCGTTGGGACCTCGGCCCCGACGAGTGCTACCAGGGCTCGATGGGCGTGAGTTGGGACCAGTGGTACCCCATCGACATGACGGACGTGGTCGAGCAGACGGCGGTCCAGTTCGACGTCCGCGTGCCGGAGGGCGCGGCGCGCACGCTGCCGCTGCGCTTCGGGTTCGAGGACTACGGGCGGCAGTTCTCCGGGGCTACGCTCGACGGCAGCTACACCGCCTCGGGCCAGTTCACGATGGCGTGGCAGACGGTGACCATCCCGCTCACCCACCTGCGAGGCGGCGGCACCCAACTCGCGGCCGCCCCGGCGACCGTCGGCAACCTCCCCGAACCGCAGGGCCGCGCCGACTGGAGCAACGTCAAGCAGCTCATCATCTACATGGATGAGGCGGGCGAAGTGCTCCTCGATAACATCCGGCTCGTGGAAATCAACTGACTGCGCGCCGACGTGCTCGGCCAGCGCATGGCGTCTACCGATATGACATGGCGTCTACCGATATGAAAGGACTACCTCGCGCGGCCCTGTGCGCCGCCCTCCTCGGGTTCTGCTGCGCTGCCCAAGCGCAGGAGCGCTCCACCCTCAGCGAGCGCTCTGAAGTCGCCGAGGCCGTCGGGTCTGTGCCGCTCGCCAACCAGGGCGCAATCCCCGTCGAGCTTCGCCAGGACGAGGGCGGAAGCTGGACGCTCTACCGCGGCGGTGAGCCGTACTACATCCGAGGCGTCGGCGGCACCCAGTACCTCGACCGCGCTGTGGCCTACGGGGCCAACTCGATTCGGACGTGGGGTGCGGGCGAGGCCATCGGCGTGCTCGACCAGGCGCATGCCCTCGGGCTGAGCGTCGTCTTTGGCCTCTGGGCCGGGCAGGAGCGCCAGGGCTTCGACTACAACGACAGCAAGGGCGTCGCCGCGCAGCTCGCCCGCTTCCGCGAGGTCGTCCGCGCCTACAAGGACCACCCGGCGATCCTGATGTGGGGCCTCGGCAACGAGAACGACCTGTTCTACACCGACTACAAAGTCTGGGACGCCCTCGGCGACATCGCCGCGATGATCAAGGAGGAGGACCCGAACCACCCGGTGATGCACGTCACCGCCGGCCTCGACGTGGCGGAGGTCCAGCTTATCATGGAGCGCGCCCCGGACATTGACGTCTACGGCATCAACACCTACGGCGAACTCGTCGGCGGCACGCGGGCCTTCCGCGACTACGGCTACGACGGGCCGAGCGTGGGGACCATGCTCCGCCGCGCTGGCTGGAACGGCCCCTACGTCATCGCCGAGTGGGGACCGGACGGCCACTGGGAGGTCCCCAAGACCGCGTGGAACGTTCCCATCGAACAGACGAGCACCCAGAAAGCCCGCGTCTACCAGCTTCGCTACGAGCAGGGCATCGCCGCCGACACAACGTACGGCATCGGCTCCTACGCCTTCCTCTGGGGGGCCAAGCAGGAGACCACGCCAACGTGGTACGGCATCTTCACGCCGGGCGGCTACGAGACCGAGGTGATGGACGTGCTGCAGCACGTCTGGACCGGCACCTGGCCCGCGAACCGTGCCCCGAGCATCGCCAGCTTCACCGCGAACGGAGAGACACCCTTCGCGAGCGTCTACGCGGACCCGCTCTCCGTCGTCACCTTCGAGGCCGACGTCAGTGACCCCGAGGGCGCGCCCGTCCGCTACGAGTGGGAACTGCTCCCCGAGAGCACTGACATCCGTGCCGGCGGCGACGCCGAAGCGCGCCCCGACGCCGTCCGCATCGGCGTCGTTCGTGAGGAGGGTGGGACGCTCGCCATCCAGGCTCCGCGCGTCGAGGGTCCGTACCGGATGTTCCTCTACGCCTACGACGGCAGCGGCAACGTCGCGACGGCCAACTTCCCGCTCTTCGTGGGGCAGCCTACCCCTTAGGTGCTGACCCGGCCTTGAGGGTACCAGAGACACAGCCCCCTGGCCGCCTGCCTGTCCATTTTGTCTACCACGTCATGATGATGCCTCGCTTCGCGTTTGCCCTGACCTGTATCGCTGTCCTCGCTCTAGCCGCGTGCGACAACTCAGTCGAGCAGGCCATTCCCGACCCCGAGTTCACCCCCGAGGGGTGGGCACTCGTCTGGAACGACGAGTTCGACGGGACCGAAGTGGATACGAGCAAGTGGGAGTTCCAACTCGGCGACGGCTGCAACCAGGGTGTCGGCAACGAACTGTGCGGCTGGGGCAACAACGAGCTCCAGTCGTACAACGCCGAGAGCGCGACGGTCGCGGACGGCCTCCTGACGATCACAGCCCGCCAAGACACGCTCTCCGGTGACACCACCTACACCTCGGCCCGGCTCCGCACCCTCGGCAAGGGCGACTGGACCTACGGCCGCTTCGAGGTCAAGGCCAAGCTCCCGACCGGGCAGGGCCTTTGGCCCGCCATCTGGCTACTCTTCAGCGAGCCGACCTACGGCGGGTGGGCCGCCAGCGGCGAGATCGACATTATGGAAGCCGTCGGCAGCAAGCCCGGCGAGGTGTTCGGGACCCTGCACTATGGTGGGAGCTTCCCGGACAACGTGTTCGCAGGCGAGGAATTCCAACTCGCCGCCGGGACGATTGCCGACGACTTCTTCGTCTTCACCGTCGAGTGGGAGGAGGCCGTTCCTGACAACCCGGACACCGAGGAGGACGAGTTCGTACCCACGACCATCCGGTGGTACATCAACAACGTGCTCTACCAGACCCAGACCTCGGACGACTGGTTCGTGGCGGGACTCGAAGAGGAGAACCCGGCCGCGCCGTTCGACCACGCCTTCCACATGATCCTGAACGTGGCCGTCGGCGGCAACCTGCCGGGGTCGCCGGACGCAACGACGGTCTTCCCGCAGACGATGCAGGTGGACTACGTCCGCGTCTACGAGCGGAGCGAGTAAGCGTCGGCCCCACGCCTGATTCCCCTATGGAGCCTCGGATCCAGGCGCTGCTCGGCGCGATGACGCTGGACGAGAAGATCGGCCAGCTTGGCCTCGCGATGAGCGGCGAGGGCGAGGTGCCGGACGGGCTCGGCGAGGCCGTCGTGCAGGGCCGCATCGGGTCGGTGCTCAACGAAGTCCACGTCGAGACGGTCAACGAGCTTCAGCGCCTCGCGGTCGAGGAGAGCCGGCTAGGCATCCCCCTTCTCAACGGCCGCGACGTCGTCCACGGCTTCGAGACCATCTTCCCGATCCCGCTCGGCCTGGCCGCGACCTGGAACCCCGATCTCGTGGAGACCAGCGCCCGGACCGCGGCGGTGGAGGCAGCGGCGGCGGGCGTCAACTGGAGCTACGCGCCGATGCTCGACCTCGGGCGCGACCCGCGCTGGGGCCGGATCGCCGAGACGTTCGGCGAGGACCCGTTCCTGATCGGTGCCCTCGGTGCGGCGACGGTGCGTGGTTTCCAGAGCGAAGACCCCGGACCGAGTCCGGGGCAGGCTCTCGCCGCGCCCGATGCCATCGCGGCTTGCGCCAAGCACTTTGCGGGCTACGGCGCAAGTGAAGGCGGGCGCGACTACAACACCACCAACGTCCCCGAGCACGAGCTTCGGAACGTCCACCTCCCGCCGTTCAAGGCCGCCCTGGACGCGGGGGCGACTTCGCTCATGGCCTCGTTCAGCGACCTCAACGGCGTGCCCGCGACGGCGAACCGCTGGCTGCTGACGACGATCCTCCGGGACGAGTGGGGCAGCGACGCGCTCACCGTCAGCGACTGGAACTCGGTCCCCGAACTCTGCACCCACGGCCTCGCCGCCGACCACAGCGAGGCCGCCTACGAAGCCGCGACGGCGGGACTCGACCTGGAGATGGCGAGCACGACCTACGCCGACCATCTCCGCGCGCTCGTCGAGTCGGGGCGCATCGCCGAAGAGCGGATCGACGCAGCCGTGGCGAACGTGCTCCGGGTCAAGCTCCGCCTCGGCCTCTTCGAGAACCCGTACACCGACCCTGGCGCGTTCCCCGCGCCGGCCAACCCCGACCATCTCGGTGCTGCCCGGACGGCCGCGACGCAGAGCGCCGTGCTGCTGAAGAACGACGGACCGACCCTGCCGCTCGCCGCCGACCGGCTGAGCCGCCTCGCCGTCATCGGCCCGCTCGCCGACGACGGGTACGAGCAGCTCGGCACCTGGGTCTTCGACGGCAACCCGGAGCACAGCCGGACGCCGCTCGGCACGCTCCGGGCGCGGTTCGGCGAGACGATGGAGATCCGGTACGTGCGGGCGCTGGAGACGACGCGCAGCCGGGGCCGCGGCGGCTTCGGCGACGCCATCGAAGCGGCCAAGCAGGCCGACGTCGTGCTGCTGTTTCTGGGTGAGGAGTCGATTCTCTCCGGCGAGGCCCACTGCCGCGCCGACATCAGCCTGCCCGGGGCGCAAGAAGCACTCGTCGAGGCCGTCGCCGCCGTCGGGAAACCCGTCGTGGTCGTCGTCATGGCGGGCCGGCCGCTGACGCTGGAGCCGGTGCTCAGCGCCGTCGATGCGCTCCTGTTTGCGTGGCACCCCGGCACGATGGCCGGGCCGGCGCTCGTCGATCTGCTCTTTGGCGACGTGTCGCCCTCGGGCAAGCTGCCGGTGACGTTCCCGCGCAGGGTCGGGCAGATTCCGATCTACTACGGGCACAAAAACACGGGCCGCCCGCCGACGCCGGAGACGGTGACCCACATCGACAACATCGAGCCGCGCGCTGTCCAGACCTCGCTCGGCAACACGTCGTTCTACCTCGACGCGGGGGCCACGCCGCTCTTCCGGTTCGGGTTCGGGCTGTCCTACGCCGCGTTCGAGTATGCGAACATCGAGGTGAGCCCGCACGAGGTTGCGCCCGGCGACACGCTCACCGTCCGCGCCGAGGTGACGAACGTCGGCGACTGCGAGGCCGAGGAGGTCGTCCAACTCTACGTCCGCGACCTCGTCGGCAGCGTGACCCGGCCGGTGCGCGAGCTGAAAGGCTTCCAGCGCCTCGGCCTCCAGCCTGGCGAGCGCACGACCGTCGTTTTCCAGCTTCACACCGACGACCTCGCGTTCTACGACCGGCAGATGCAGTGCGTCACCGAGCCGGGCACCTTCCACGTCTGGATCGGCGGCGACTCGGCGACGGAGCTACGCGCCGCGTTTGAGGTGGTCGAGCGCTCCTGAGATCATTCTTCTAGGTTCGCGGTGCCTCCCGCGAAGCTACGCGTCCAACACCTCGCGGCCGACGGGGCCGCGCCGGGCTTCTAGCTTCGTGCGGACCTCGTAGGCTGTGTCCTCGGTGATCGGGAAGTTGGCAATCGCCCAGATGGCGACGAGCGAGGTCAGCGCCGGGATGCCCACGTCGAAGACGCGCATCAGGAAGAGCGTCTGCTCGGTCTGCGCGCTGCCGAGTTCCACGTCGAAGCCGGTCGCGTTGAGGAGAAAGCCGCCCGCCGCGAGCGCCGCCGCCATGCCGAGCTTGACGACCCACCAGTAGATCGAGCCGAACATGCCCTCACGCCGCTCATAGCTCGTCAGCTCGTCGAGGTCGACCACGTCGGCGATCATCGACGGGACGAGCGTGAAGAGGCCGCCGAGGCCGAACGCCATCAGCGGGGCCGGGACCATCACCAGCCACGGAAGCTCCGGGTTGTAGGTCGGCCACTTGAGGAGGTAGCCGACGACCGAGACCCCGATGGCGATCATAAATGCCTTCCGCTTCCCGATCTTCGTCCCGAGCCACGTCACGAACACTACCACGGCGAACGTCGCAATCGCGCCGACCGACCCGGCGTAGCCTGCGTACTCCGCGCCGAGGGTCTGGTCGCCGCCGAAGACGTAGTAGATGATCACGTAGAACTGGAACGACGCGATCAGCATGAACCCGTTGAAGATCAGGAACGTCGCCACGCAGAGCAGCAGGAACGGGCGGGACTGGAGCACCGTCCCGAAGCCCTGGAAGAACTCGCTGATCCGCCGCGCGACGGCACTCCCACCGAGCCCCTCTTTGTTCTCGGCGGCCGCCACGGCCCGGAACGGCTCGCGGAGGAAGATCGCCGGGAGCACGCCGACTGCCATCACGATGACGGCGATGATGATGGCGAGCCCCGCCGCGCCCTCGCGCTGGTTCTCGAAGAACCCCTCGTAGGACATGATCCACAGGAACCACGGCGAGGCGACGTAGGCGAGCTGGCCGATGAAGTTGGAGGTCCCCATGAGCCGCGTGCGCTCGTGGTAGTCCGGCGTCAGCTCGAAGCCCAGCGCCACCCACGGCGTCGCCCAGACCGTGTAGGCGAGGTAGAAGAAGAGCGACCCGATGAGGAAGTAGACGAAGTAGAACGTCTCGCTCTTGCCGTCGGGGAGTTGCCAGAGGAAGATGAAGATCAGCCCGACCGCGATCGCCCCGCCGAAGATGTACGGTCGCCGCCGGCCCCACCGCGTCTGCGTCTGGTCGGAGATGTACCCCATCAGCGGGTCCGTGAACGCGTCCGAGATCCGGGGGATCGCGCCGAGGAGCCCGACGAGCGCCGGGTTCATCCCGAAGCCGAGGTTGAGGACGATCATCATCCCGCCGCTCGCCCCGGCGAGCAGGTTGTTGACGAACGCGCCCAGGCCGTAGACCACGCGGTGGCCGAAAGAGATGCGGTCCTCGGGAGCCGTCTCGTGGTGCGTGGGAGTAGGCATGCGTCCGGGCTCAGCGGGCAGGAGAGAGGGTCACGTCGATGCGCTCGACCTCACCGGTGCGGCCAAACACGGCGGCGCTCGTCGCCCGGCTGAGCGTGTCGCCCCCGGCGTCGGCGGGGGTGCCGCCCAGCCCGGTCACGCGGACCGCGAGGGCGTCGCCGCGCCGGTACACGACGGGCACCTGGCAATAGGTGAACGCCATCGTGCCGGCGTCGAGGTCGAGCGTCTGCAGCGCGCCGCCGAGGTCGACGTAGCGGAAGCGCCGGGGGGCTGCGAGAAACTCCGACGCCCGTAGCAGGGCCGGCCGGAAGACGATCTGCCCGCCCTCGACGAGCACGCCGAGTTCGCCCCAGCGGCACAGGATGTCCTCTTTGACCTGGCCCGTCATCCCGGGCTGCTTGGCTCCCGCGTGGCCGGGCGTGTGGGAGTAGGCATCAGCCGGGAAAGCCCCGAACTCCTCGGGCGTCTTGGTCACGCCGAGGCCTGCGCGCACGTCGTAGTAGGCGTCGGCGAGGCGCCGGAGTACGGCGTTGTCGGCCCCGGCGGCGTGGGCGCGAAAGAAGGTCTCCTGCGTGGCGAGGGCGAGCTTGGAGACCATGTGCCAGTAGATGCTGCCCAGCCCTTCGTAGCCGAAGAACGTCCCCGAGCGGCCGGTGTACGCGCGGTGGTGGAAGACCTGCTCGAACACGCCCAGCACGAAGGCTGCCTCGCGGTCCACGGCTTCGGCGTGGCCGTTCGCCCGGAGCGCGTCGAGCGCGGCCTGGACGTCGGCCTTGTTGCGGAAGGTGCCGTTGAAATGCACGCCGCCGCGCACGTCCCGGACGACGAGGCTCCGGTCGCCCTCGGCGAGGAGCGCCTGGAGCAGCGGCGACTGCCGGGCGGCCTCGTCCGGCAGGTTGTTCTTTTCGAGGAAGCCGGGGAGCGAGCGGTCCGGGTACAGGAGGTAGCTGTGCTGGTCCGGGCGGTAGAGCGCGCTCGCCCGCATTGCGTCCAGCACATCGGCGGCAGTCGCGGGACCGAGCACGCCTGCGTCGAGTGCGGCGACCTGGCCCTCCAGCATCGCGTAGAGGTGCGAGACGGCGACCTCGTCCCCCTCGGCCGTCATCAGGTTGTAGGCGTGGAAGAGGCCGTCGCCGCGCCGGTTGACGCGGACCGTGTGGTCCAGAAACGCCGAGGCTCGGTCGATGAGCGCTTGGACCTCGGCGTGCGGAACCGCCTCCGTCTCGCCCGAGAGTCCGGCCGCGTAGAGCCGCTCGCGGTAGGCGCTCCCGGCTTCGCCGAGGGCGTCGACGACCTGCTTCCGCTCGGCGTCGCTCAGGCTGCGGCCGGCTAAGTCCGCGTGCTGCTCGAACGTCTCGCCGACGGCGCGCAGCAGCGCCGCCACCTCGGCCGAAAGCTCGACCTGCTCCTCGGTCGCGTCGCCGAGCAGAGTGCTCAGGAACGATAGGTAGCGCCGGACGGCAAAAAGCGTCACCATCGACACCCCGTTGCCGACGAGCGCGTTGTTGGCATCGTTCCACTCCGGGCGCTGGGTGTTCATCCAGATGCCGCCCTCGGGGATGAAGTTGGTCAGCTTGGCGAGGAGCGGGACGAGCAGTTTCTCGGCAAACGTCACCAGGAGCACGGTGTCGTCCCCGCCCCACAGCAGCTTTCCGTCGGCCCCGACGGACGCCACGCGCCCGGCGATGCGGGTCTCCTCGTCGGCGTCGTAGACGACCGTGTCGTGTGGGTCGCGGAGGAGGTCGGCGTAGGGCTTGATGCGGTAGGGGACGTTCGCGTAGCTGAAGCGGCGCTCCGAGAGCAAGCCCGCGAGGTGGTCAGGGTTGTGCGCCCGGGCAAGCGTGAGGAGCCGGAGAAGGTAGATGATCTGATGGTCGCCCCAGTACCCGATGTAGGACCACGGATCGTCCGGCTCGATGGTTTCCCAGTCGATCCCCTTGTCGGTGATCCGGTACGGGTTGTAGCCGTCGGCCGTCGAGGCGTTGACGAAGGTGGCGATCATGCCGCCGAGGAAGCCGGGGAACGAGCGCCCGAGGGCTTCCCAGTTCTGGAAGATGTCGCGCCAGTTGCCCTCGTAGCCGCGCGCCGCTGTGCCGTCGGCGTTGCGGACGTCGATCGAGAAGCGGTTCCACGGGCGGCTCGGGTCGCCGTGGCGGCGGCTAAAGTGGAGCGGGAGGTAGGTCGAGCAGAGCCGCTGGAAGTCGGGGCTGCCCTCGCGCGCAGCGTCCTGCAATGCCTGGATCGTGAGCTGGACGGGCAGGCGGCCGAAGAGGTCGGCGTGCGCCTCGGCGACGGGGGCGTTGAAGTGGGCGACGTAGGCTCGCACGTCCTCGCGGTCGACGGCGTAGCCCCGGTCGAAGATGCCGCCGCGCATGATGTTGAACAGGACGTTCATCCGGTGCCGCGCCGTCGTCATGCGCTCGGCGCTGCGCTGCTCGCCGTCGGCCATCGCCACGAGCCGCCGCAGCCGCTCCGTCCCCGCGTCGATGTCCTCGTGGAGTGCCGTGCGGAGCGCGTCCGGGTCGGCGAGGTGCTCGGTGAGGGCGACCACGTCCGCCACGTCCTGCTCGATGTCGGCGGCGAGGTCCCAGGTCGCGGTCTCGTCCGGCGCGAGGGCGACGGTCGCGTGGAGGAAGTACGCCCCGCGCTCGGCGCGCACCATCGCCTCCGACTCGACGGGCCGCCCGCGGCGGAACCGGTCCAGTTGGCGCGCCGAGAGCAGGACGGCGTCCGGGTCGAGGCCGACCGACCACACGGTCGTCGCCTTCAGCGCCTCGCTCGGCTCGGCCTTGTCGACGGGCTGGGCGCTGAGCGTGAACAGGCCGAGGGTCGTGCCGGGGACGCGCTCGTTTTTCTTGTAGGCGTCGGCGAGGTTGCTGCGCGTCTCCTGGAGGTCGCGGCTGACGCCGTAGGGCATCAGGTTGCGCACGCCGTCGAGCACGCGCACGCGGGCGGCACCCGCGCCGTGGTTGCGGAGTTCGGAGCGCTTGACGAAGCCGAAGCGCTCGCTCGTGCACCAGGTGTAGACAAACGTCAGCCCGAGGTCGTGGTTGACCTCCTCGAAGCGGAGCCGGTCGCCCCGGAGGTTCTTGTAGAGGGCGCGGCGGAGGTCGTAGAGTCCGGCGTAGCGGTCCGAGAACGGCTCCCACAGCATCGTGCGGGCCGCGCCGTTCGAGCCGTCGCCCGGACGCTGCGCGAGCAAGAGGGTCGCGCTGCCCGTCGAGCCGCTCGCGTCGTGGATGCGGTCCACGGTGACGTACGGAAAGAGCGCGCGCTCGGGGCTGACCCGGCCGGCTGACACCCCGCCCCGGCTCGACACGAACAGCCAGTGGTCGGCGTCGCTCACGACGGAGACGAAGAACGGCGGCATCTGGTCGGCGTTCGCGATCCGGTAGTAGCGGTCGCCGTCGATCTCGGCGATGTCGCCCGTGACCGGGTGCGCGTCCGTGCGAAGGCGGGCGGAGCCGACATAGACGGACGCGGGGGCTGCGTCGCCGGGAGGGGCGGTTTGGGAGGCGTCAGGTACTGGCATGGGAAGCAGGAGCGTCAGGCGGCGGGCGTGCGGACGAGTTCGGCTTCGAGTTCTTCGAGCGACTTGCCCTTCGTCTCAGGCACGACGAAGATCACGAACACGAGCCCGAGCGCGGCGAAGACGCCGTAGATCAAAAACGTCAGCGAGCTTCCGAGCGTGGCCAGCTCCCACGGGAAGATCTGCTGCACGAGGAAGCTGACGGCCGAGTTGATGAGCCCGACGAACGAAATCGCGATCCCGCGAATGCGGTTGGGGAAGAGTTCCGAGAACAGCACCCACATCACCGGCCCGAGCGAGACCGCAAACGAAGCGACGAAGCCCAGGATGCCGATCAGGATCAGCGTCGGGTTCATCGCAATGGCTGCCGTGATGAGCGGGGCCTCGAACTCGGTCGCCGCCTCGGTGCCGATGGCGGCCTGGAGCGCCGTCTTGAAGGCCACGTCGCTGTCGAACGTCTCCCCGATCAGCGGCGCGAGCCCGTCTGCTTGCTCGGTGCCCACAACCGCTGAGGCCTCGGCCGGGAGCGTGTAGGTCGCCTGCCCGAACCCGAAGGCCAGGATCATCATCGCCGCCGTGATCCCGATCAGGCCGCCGATGAGCAGCGGCTTCCGGCCCAGCTTGTCGATCAGCGCGATCGCGAGGAGCGTGAACACGAGGTTGATGAGGCCCACGAAGATGGCCTGCACGAACGAGGCATCGGTGCCGATGCCGGACTGCTCGAAGATCGTCGGGGCGTAGAAAAAGACCGAGTTGATACCCGTCGCCTGCTGGAGTACCCCGATCACGATGCCAATCGTGAGGACAAACCGGAGGGAGGGTGCCAGCAGGTCGCGGATGCTGCCTTTCTCGCGCTCGTCGTCCTTCGCCATGCTCTTCTGGATCTCGTCCAGTTCCTGCACCGCCGCGACGCTCCCGACGGCCATCTGCATGATCGGCAGCGCCTCGTCCCGGCGGCCCTGCATCAGCAGCCAGCGCGGGCTGCGGGGTACGAAGAAGAGGCCGACGAAGTAGAGCACCGCCGGCATGGTTTCCAGCCCCAGCATCCACCGCCACTCGTTGCCCGCGATCACCGCCGACGTATCCGCGAGCTGGAGGATGAGGTAGTTCGTGAAGAACGCCACCGTGATCCCGGTCACGATGTTGAGCTGGTTGAACGAGACCATCTGGCCCCGCACCTCCGGCGGCGCGATCTCGGCGATGTAGAGCGGCGCGATGATGAGCGACGCGCCGACCCCGAAGCCGCCGATCATCCGCGCGATCACCAGGACGGTGAACGAGGGCGCGAGCGCAGAGGCGATGGCCGAGATCGCGTACAGCACGGCGGCAAAGAAGAGAATCCGCCGCCGTCCGAACCGGTCGCTCAGCGGCCCCGAGACCATCATCGCGAGCGTGGCCGTCAGCGTGAGCGACGCGACCGAGAAGCCGAGCTGGGTCTTCGACAGCGAGAACTCGGTCTCGATAAACCCGACGACCCCGGAGATCACCGAGGCGTCGAAACCCATGAGGAAGCCGCCCAGCGCGACGATCAGGGCGGTACGGATGACGTAGAGGCGGTTCATGGGCTGGCGGAGCGCAAGGTATGCGTGTCAGGGTAGCGAGGCGCTGTGCCTAGCCCCTGGCAGGTGGTGGAAAAAAGGGTGGATACGGGCGCGCATCGTCGGCGAAACAAGGATACCCATCGGGAGGAAAAGAAAAACGAAACGAGGGGAAGGAGGCAGCAGAAAGGACACTGCCCAGCCTTCCCCTCGCTCCGGTTACGCGCGGACTAGCGCACGAGCGTCAGGCGGCCCGTCTGCGACTGGGCACCCGCCGTGAGCTTCCAGACGTAAAGGCCACTGGCCAGGTCCTGCGCCTCGAAGCTCGCCTCGTGGCGGCCGGCTTCGACGGTACCGTTGACCAGCACGGCGACCTCGCGGCCCATCACGTCGTAGACCGCCAGCCGAACGTCCGTCGCGGCCTCGACGGCGAACGGAATCGTCGTCGCGCGGCTGAACGGGTTCGGGTAGGCCGCGCCGACGGTCAGCGCGCGGGCCGATGCGGTCACCGGTGCGGCCGCCATGCCGTCCACGAACTCGACGTCATCCCAGAAGTAGATGGCCTCCATCGTTGACGGCGGGCCGGGGCACTGGAAGTCGAAAAAGATCGCGAGCTGGTTGTACGTCGACGCGAAGTTCAGCTGGGCCGTGCCGGGGGACTCGTTGCTGAAGTCGAAGACGAGCGTCTCCCAGACGCCGGCGACGGTCGTGAACTCGTCGGTCTCGACGCTGACCGTCGGGTCGCCGTTCTGCTCGACCTTGAGCTTGACCTGGACGCCGGCGGCCGGCGACAGCACGCGGACGCTCAGGCTGGTCTCGCCCGGCGCGAACGGGACCGGGCTGGCGAAGCCGCTGGAGACGCCGACCGAGGTGCCGGCAAAGCACTCGGCCCCCATCGTGCGGATGGACTGCACGACGGTGTTGCTGGCGTCGTTCGGGTCCGCGACGAGCGAGGAGACGTTGCCGCCGAAGTCGGCGATCTCGTAGTCCTGGCTCGCGTCCTCAAACGTCAGCGGGAGGTCCAGCGACGACGGCGGGCCTTCCTTCTCGAACAGGAAGCTGTCGGTCGCAAACACACTACCGCCCATCGAGAGCTCGAGCACGAGGCTGTAGTCGCCCTCGGGGGCCTGCCCCGGCACGCCGCTCGTGAAGCTGACCGGGCCGACGGTCTCGCCGGCGCGGAGGCGCACGTTCTGCGGGCCCTGGACCGGACCGAAGCTGCCGCCGCTGGGAAGCACCGCGTCGATGCGGGCCGAGAAGACCTGCGTCACGTCGGTCGTGTTGGTGAGCGTGACCGAGTAGCCGAGCGTGCCGCCCGTCTCCGGGATGACGGTCGAGCCGACGGGGTCGAGGCTGGCCTCGATGTCCTCCGGCACGTCACCAAAGGCGAGGTCATCCCAGAAGTAGATGTCCTGGGTCATCGACGGCGGGCCGGGGCACTGGAAGTCGAAGAAGATCGAGGCCTTGTCGTACTCCTTCGCGAAGTCGAGCGGCGCGGTGCCGGGGGACTCGTTGGTGAAGTCGTAGACCAGGGTCTCCCAGTCACCGGCCACCGTGGTGAACAGGTCGGCCTCGACGCTGATCGTCGGGTCGTCGAACTTCTCGACCTTGAGCTTGACCTGGACGCCGGCGGCCGGCGACAGCACGCGGACGTTCAGGCTGGTCTCGCCTGGCGCGAACGGGATCGGCGAGGTGAAGCCGCTGACGTCGGCGACGGTCGTGCCGGCAAAGCACTCGGCCCCCATCGTGCGGATGGACTGCACGACGGTGTTGCTGGCGTCGTTCGGGTCCGCGACGAGCGACGACGCGTTACCGCCGAAGTCGACGAGTTCGTAGTCGATGGCGTCCTCGAACGTCACCGGCAGGTTGATCTGCCCCTGTGCCACCGGGGCCATCAGCGCGAAAGCTGCCAGCGCACACAGGGTAGTGAATACGTTTTTCATGGGTTGTGAATGAGTTGGTTTGAGGGAAGCGCCTGCGCGGGATGCGAGGCGGCGTGAAGGGATACAGCAGGTGAAGCGAGAGCGGGTGGTGGGGGAGGGATGCTGCGGCGGTACCCGCTCCCGCTTCAGGTCGGGGTGGGATTAGCGTATGCGTGTGAGGCGTCCGGTCTCGGTGCGGGAGCCCGCTTCGAGGTGCCAGACGTAGAGGCCGCTCGCCAAGTCGCGCGCGTCGAAGGCGGCTTCGTGCGTGCCCGCCCCGAGCACGCCCTGGACCAGCACGGCGACCTCGCGGCCGGTCACGTCGTAGACCGCGAGACGGACCTCGGACGACTCGGCCGTCTCGAACCGGATCGTGGTCTCGCGGGCGAACGGGTTGGGGTAAGCGCCCGCGTCGGCGGTGCGCGCGGCGGCGGCGTCCTCCCAAACAGCATCCGCGACGCGCCAGCTGAGAGCAGCCCCGGGCACGCGCTGCGGCGGCGAGAGGACGTTGATCGTCAGCGCCTCGGCGTCCACGGTGACGTTCGGGAATTGGCCAATGCGGACGGTGTAGACGTAGGACCCGGCGGGCGCGAACGACGGCACAAACTGAGAGTAGCTGTTCGAGACCGAGCCGCCGGCGGCCAGCGTCACGTTGTTGAAGACCGGACCCTGGAACCCACCCGGGGCGGCGGTGAAGAACAGGTCGCCGGTGACCGGGTTGGCCGTGTTGTTCTCGACGGTGAAGTTGACGGTGAACGAGCCGCCCGCGATCACGTTAGCGCTGCCCGACGAGGCCGTCACGTTGAAGTTCGGCACCACCTCCTCGACGCCGCCGAAGAACACGTCGTCGGTCTCGATCGCGAACTCGGTCCCAACCGGCCCGCCGATGGCGACGACGACCTCGAAGAGCTTGTTGAAGTCGAACCCGTCGTCGGAGCCGGCGAAGACCGAGTTGTCGTCGGCGAAGAGGGCGAGCGGGATCGCCACGAAGCGCCACGTCCCGGAGTCGTCCGGGTCGACGAGGTAAGTCGCCTGAACCTCGTCCTCGGTCGCCCCGTCGTACATCCCGTCGTTGTTGACGTCCTCGTGGAGGTTGATCTCGAGCAGGAGCGGCGTGTTGCTGGCGTCGACGAGCGGCCGGAGGTAGAACCCGAGGTAGTCGCTGTTGCTCGTGGTGACTGAGCCGCCGGCGGGGCGCCGGATGACGTAGCCTGCGAACGCGCCCGTCTGGGCCGGGTCGATGCCGATGGAGAGCGCCTGCGTGCTGCCGGTCGCCTCCGGGGCCGGGGCCGCCGACCCCACGCCGATACCGGCGTTCGTCTCGCTGAAGGTGAACACGCTCGCCGTCGGGTCAGCCTCGAAGTCGTTCAGCACGACCTCCTGCACGAGCGTCGGCACGTCGTTCGAGAACGTGAGCTCGTCGAAGTCGACCGAGTAGGCCGGGCCGGCCGGGCCGCCGATGGCGACGATGAAGTTGAGCACGCTCGAAAAGTCGAAGCCGTCGTCGGACCCGACGTTGACCGAGTTGTCGTCGGCGAACGAGGCGACGGGAATCTGGACGAGCTTCCAGCAGTTCGCCACGCCGGGATCGACGACGTACCGAGCCTCGAACTCGTCATCGACGAGGGGGTCGAAGCCGTCGCCGCCGGGGTCCTCCTGCAGGTTCAGCTCCAGGACCAGCGGCGTGTTGGCCGCCACGACATTCGGGCGAATGAAGAAGGAGAAGTACGCCTGGCCGGAGGCGTCGAAGGTGCCGCCGCCGTTCTGGGTGAAGCCGAAGCCCGCAAAGCTGCCCGCCGCCGCCGGGTCGATGTCGGCGCGGAGCGCGTTCGAGCCGTCCGGCCCGGTCGTCAGGTCGATCCCGACCCCGGCCCCGCCGAGCTCGCTGAACTGGAAGACGTTGGCGAAGTCGCCATCGTCGAAGTCGTCGAAGACGAGTTGGCCCTGGGCGGCCGGAACCGCCAGCACGGCGAGCGCTGCGGCGAAGAGAGCGAAGCGGGAAGTAGACATGGGGTCAGGGAGTATCCGTGGTCGGTGAGGGAAAGGTGTTAGGTGGTGCGGTCAGGGAGTCGGCTGGTCGGTGCGGCGGTAGACGCGCACCCAGTCGTACTGCGCCTCGGCGGGGAGCGCATCCAGGTCGAGCTCGCCGAGCCAGTTGGGGAAGGCCGAGGTCCAGATGTTCATCATTAGCTGCTGCGGGAGGTCCGGCACGGTCGCCGGGTCGGCGCTCTCCAGTACCAGTTCGTCGTCGATGAACCAGCGGACGCTCCCAGGCTCCCACTCGAAGGCGTAGACGTGGAACTCCTCGGCGGCGTCGCACGCGAACCCGGCGTCGCGCGGGAAGGGCAGTGGGTTGAAGCTGCCGTTGTTCGGCACGCCTTCCGGGCCGGGATTGAAATAGAGGTTAGCCTGCATCTTGTCCGTGTCCTTGCCCCGAAACTCGATGTCGATCTCCTGCCAGGGGTCGTAGCGGAAGGTGAAGAAGCTGGAGACGAGGCCGAGCCCCTCAGCGGCTTTCATCCGCGTCTCGAACCGGCCGTAGGTGAAGAAGCCGTCCTCGTTATCCGTCCGCAGCTCGGCACCGGAGTACTGGCGCTGCCCGTAGGGCACGTCCGTCAGCCGGAGCTTCAGCAGCCCGTCCTCGACCACGACGTTGGCCGGGTTGAAGTGCGACTGGTTGCCGTCGAAGGTGTGCGTGCCCACGTCCCACCGCGCCTCGAAGGCGGCGTCCCGCGCGTCGAAGTCTTCCTGCCACACGAGCGTCCAGGTGCCGGCGGCGGTTTGGTCCGAAGGAGCTGCGTCGGCGAGGGCGGGGTCTTGCCCGTCGCAGCCGGCGAGGCTGAGAAGGCAGAGCGCGAGAAGCAGGCGGTGGGTGAGGTCGAGCGGCATCGAGAGGTAGCAAGTGGGGATAAGCGGGGCGGTTTCGGGAGTCCTGGAATCGCTTCCAGGCGGTGTGGACCTGGACAGGAGGGAGTGGGTGGAACCCCGTCAGCGGGGTGGGCCGGAGGAGGCGCGGACCTCCAGGCGGACCGGCAGCACGTACTGGCGCGGCGGCGGCGGCGTGTCGGCGGCGAGCCGGTCGAAGAGCCACTCGGCGGCGAGGCTGCCGAGGTCGTGGGTGTGCGGATGGACCGTCGTCAGCGGCGGGTTGAAGTAGGCCGCGCTCGGGATGTCGTCGAATGAGGTGAGCGCGAGGTCCTGGGGGACGACGAGCCCGGCTTCGGCGAGCGCGAGAATCGCGCCCATCGCCATGTAGTCGCTAGACGCAAAGGCGGCCGTCGGTCCGTCGGGCGCGAGGGCGAGGTCGGCGAGGCGCTGGCCGGCCGCCACGCCGGACTCGCGCGAGAAATCGCCCCGGAGCACGAACGCGTCGGGCGAGGCCAGCCCGTGCTCGGTGAGGACGTTGCGCCAGGCCGCGAGGCGTAGCTCGGCGTCGTGGTTGCCTGCCTCGCCCGCGAGGCAGGCGATGCGCCGGTGGCCGAGGTCGACGAGGTGCTGCACCGCAAGCTGCGTCCCGCCGTAGGCGTCGGTCGAGAGCATGTCGAAGCCGTGCTCTTCGTCGGGCGCGTTCAGGAAGACGACCGGAAGCTCCGGCGGAAGCGCTGCCGCGACGCTGGCCAGCGGGACGGCCGGGGCCATCACCACGAGCCCGTCGACGCGCCCGTAGAGCGCGCGCAGCGCCCGGTCCGTGTCGGCCGGCCGGTTGTGCGAGGTCAGCAGGACGAGGTGGCGGTCCGTGGCCTGGGCCGCGAGGTCGAGGCCGCGGACGAGTTCGGGGTAGAACTCGCCGGTGAGAAACGGCAGCACGACGCCGACGGCGTCGGTGCGGCTGCGGACGAGGCCTTGCGCGGTCGCGTTCGGTACGTAGCCGAGCCGGTCCACGACGCCCTGGACGGCATCGCGCGTCGCGGGTGCCGCCGGCCCCGAGCCGTTGAGGACGCGGCTGACGGTCGAGATCGAGACGCCGGCCTCGCGGGCGACTTGTTTGATCGTAACGGACATGGGCCTGGGGCGGGGTAGAAACGTTTCCATTCAGGATATGAAAACGTTTTCCTGTTGTCAAGTATCGCTTTGGCTTGTCTGGCTATAGCCATAGGAGCATAGCCCTGCGCGGGCAGTCTGCTCGTGGGCGAAACCGATGCGGACTGCTGTAACAAAGCATTGCCCCCGCCCGTCAAAGGGCGCGAGTTCTGTTTTCAGCCGTCCCTGCCGCCCCGCCTCGTACCATGCGTCTCCGCCCCCTCGGCCTCCTGCTGACCCTCGGCCTCCTCGTCGCCGGCACGGCCAACGCTCAGCAGACCTCGCAGGAGATCACGTTCGACGAGGCGCTGCGGATCGGGCTGGAGCGCAACACGGCGCTCCGCCAGGCGGTGACTGCCGCCGAGGCGCGGGCGCTCGACGTGACGCTCAACCGCGCCGAGTTCCTCCCGGACGTGAGCGCGTCCGTCCGGCCCGTCCAGAACTACGGCCTCATCTTCGACCAGACGACGGGCCAGCTGGAGCAGGAGACGACCGAGCAGCTCAACGCGTCGGTCTCGGCCAACCTGAACCTCTTCAACGGCTTCCGCGACCAGGCGTCGCTCCGGCAGGCGCGGCTCCAGCGTGAGGCCAGCGAGTTCTCGCTCGACCGCTCGCGCCAGGACGTGCTCTTCAACGTCGCCAACCAGTTCCTGCAAGTCCTCCTGAGCCGCGAACTCGTCGCCATCCAGGAGGAGAACCTCGCCGCCGACCAGGCGCAGCTGGAGCAGATCGGGCAACTCGTCGAGGGCGGGGTCCGCGCCCGCGCCGACGCGCTCCAGCAGGAGGCGCAGGTCGCCCAGCGCGAGCTGTCGCTCCTCCAGGCCGAGGCCGACCTCGAGCTTGCCAAGACGCGCCTCGTCCAGGTCCTCCAGCTCGACCCGTTCGGCAACTACACCTTCGTTGCGCCATCGTTCGGCGCGGTCCCACTCCAGCCCGACGCGATCGACCTCGAAGAGATTCTCACGGCGGCGCTCGACCGGCGCGAGGACCTGCGCGCGCAGGAGCTTCAGATCGACGCGGCCGAAGCCGACATCCGCGTCGCGCGCGGCGGCTACTACCCGACCGTTAACCTGTTCGCCAGCTACGGCTCGGGTTATTCGAGCCTTGCTACGCGCTCTGTCGGCGAGGCTCCGGAGATTCCAGTCACGACGGGAAGCGGCGACATCGTGCTCGTCGGCGGCGAGCCACTCACGTTCGACGGCCCCGCGCCTCGCGAGGACACGCCCTTCGGCGACCAGTTCTTCACCGACAACCGGGGCGGCTCGGTCGGGCTGAGCGTGAACATCCCGATCTTCGACCGGCTTGCGACGCGCTCGCAGGTGCAGCAGGCGAAGATCCGCGCCGAGAACGAGCGGATCGCGCTCGACAACCTCCGGCAGGAGGTCGCGCTCCAGGTCCGCCAGGGCTGGCTCGACTACCAGAACGCCGCCAAGCGGCTCGACGTGACGGCCCGGCAGGTGGCCTCGGCCGAGGCTGCCCTCGAGGCCGAGCAGGAGCGCTACGACCTCGGCGTCTCGACGCTGACCGAGCTGACCCAGGCGCGGGCGACGCTCGTCGAGGCCCAGAGCAACCGCGCCCAGGCCGTCTCGCAGTTCGTCTTCCAGCGCACCCTCCTCGACTACGCGGTCGGCACGCTCGACCCCTCGGCGCGTCTCTTCGACTGAGGCTGGCCGCTCTCTCCTCGTACGGGCGGGTCTGAGACCTGCCCCTACATCCGAAACCACTATGGCGACTCCTGAAAAGAAAAACACCACGCGCAACCTGCTCCTCGGCCTCTTCGTCGCGCTCGCCCTGCTCTTCACCGGGATCGCTGTCTTCGGCGGTGACCAGGACGAGGGTATCGCGGTCGAGACGGCCCCGGTCGAGGTCCGCACGGTGACGCAGCGCGTGACGGCTTCGGGCAAGGTCCGCCCGGAGATCGAGGTCAAGATCACCTCCGACGTCTCGGGCGAGATCGTCTTCCTCGAACTCGAGGAGGGCGACCGCGTGCAGCAGGGGCAGCTCCTGATGCAGGTCCAGGCCGACGCCTACGCCGCGCAGCGCGAGCAGGCCCGCGCCGGGCTCCTCCAGGCCCGGGCCGACGTGTCGCGCGCCCAGGCCGAGCTGATCCGCGCCGAGGCCGACCTGGAGCGCAACCGGATGCTCGCCGAGCGCGGCGTGATCGCGCAGCTAGACCTGGAGACGGCGCAGACCGCCTTCGACGTGGCGAAGGCCAACGTGGAGGCGGCCGAGTACCGGGTCAGCAGTGCGCAGGCGTCGCTCAGCCAGGCCGCCGACCAGCTCCGCAAGACCTCAGTCTACGCCCCGATGAGCGGCACGGTCTCCCAGCTCAACGTCGAGCTCGGCGAGCGCGTCTCGGGCGTCGGCCAGATGCACGGGACCGAGATCATGCGCATCGCCGAGCTGGACCGGATGGAGCTGGAAGTCGACATCAACGAGAACGACATCGTCAACGTCGTCAACGGCGACTCCGCGCGGATCGAGGTCGACGCCTACCCCGAGGCTCCGTTTCGCGGGGTCGTGACGCAGATCGCCAACTCGGCGCGCGTCTCGGGGATGGGGACGCAGGAGGAGGTGACGAACTTCCCGGTCAAGATTCAGATCCGCAGCGAGAATGGCACCCCGGCCTCGGTCACGCGCCCCGCTGCTGCCGACCTGCAGGAGATGCCGGGACGCATCCAGACCCTACGCCCCGGCATGAGCGGCACCGTAGACATCTTCACCGAGACCGTCGCCAGCGCCATCGTCGTCCCGATTCAGGCCGTCACCGTGCGCGACTTCAACCGGCTCGGCGAGGACGCCGACGAGGGGGACAGCGAAGAGGAGCGGACGCCGCGCCTCGTGGAGGAAGACCTGCGCCGCGTCGTCTTCCTGATGGAGGACGGCAAGGCAAAGATGATGGAGGTTGCGACCGGGATCGCGGACGACACCCACATCGAGATCACGCACGGCCTGACCGGCGGCGAAACGGTCATCATTGGCCCCTTCCGCACGCTCCGCACAGAGCTCGAGGCCGACGACTCGGTCTACGTGGACGACGAGGACGACCGGCGCGGGCCGAGGCGGAGCTGAGAGGACGGAAAACGGAGGACAGAGGACAGAGGTAAGCAAGACCGACAAAGCTAGCACGACCAATGCGCTCCGCGCCGGCGCACCCGACCCTCCTTCCCCTTCCTACCCTCCACGCCGAAAGCATCCATCCCCACCCTCCACGCCGTCACCGACCTATGCAAGCCGACCCGATTATCCACATCGCCGACGTCTGGAAGACCTACCAGATGGGCGTCGAGCAGGTCCACGCGCTGCGCGGGCTCTCGCTCGACGTGGCGCGCGGCGAGTACGTCGCCATCATGGGGCCGAGCGGGTCGGGGAAGTCCACGCTGATGAACATCGTCGGCTGCCTCGACATCCCGACGAGCGGGCGCTACGTTCTCAACGACCGCGACGTCTCGACGCTCTCCGACGACGACCTCGCGGCGGTGCGTAACCGCGAGATCGGGTTCGTCTTCCAGACGTTCAACCTGCTGCCGCGCGTCAACTGCGTGCAGAACGTCGAGCTTCCGCTGATCTACTCCGGGATGAGCAAGCGCGAGCGCCGCGAGCGCGCTGCCCAAGCGCTCGTCAGCGTCGGCCTCGGGGAGCGGATGGACCACAAGCCGAACGAGCTCTCCGGCGGGCAGCGCCAGCGCGTCGCCGTCGCCCGGGCGCTCGTCAACCGTCCCGCGATCCTCCTCGCCGACGAGCCGACGGGCAACCTCGACACCGCGACGAGCGAGGAGATCATGCGGCTCTTCGAGATGCTCTACCGGCAGGGCAACACGCTGCTTGTGGTCACGCACGAGGAAGACATCGCCGAGCACGCCCGCCGCATCGTCCGCCTCCGCGACGGCGACATCGAGCGCGACGACCGGGTGGCGAACCCGACGCTCGCGGGGCTGGAGGTCGAGGCACTCGAAGCGGCGTAGCCGGCCTCGGCAGTGAAGGTTTGGCGAGGGGCACCGGGGGCGAAACCGGCCGAGGTAGCCGGCGAATAAGCCGCCTCGCACGGCGGAGCGCCCCTCCGTCTTACCGTCCCCCGCTCCACGGCCTCCCCGACGTGTTCTCGCTCGATGCCTTCATCGCGGCCTTTCTGCCGCTCTTCGTGGCCCTCAACATCCCCGGCGTGCTCCCGCTCTACATCGGGATGACGGAGTCGTTCGAGGCCCGCGCCCGGCGCTCGCTCCTGATCCGGGCGATGACGGTCGCCGTCGCCGTCGCGCTCCTGATGCTCGTCGCCGGGCAGGTCATCTTCGAGACGCTCGGCATCACGGTCCACGACCTCCGCGTCGGCGGCGGGCTGATCCTGCTCGTCCTCTCGATCACCGACCTCGTCTTCGGCGACCTCAAGAAGCGGCGGGGCGGGGAGGGGGCCAAGAAGAAAGGCAAGAAAGCCGCGCTCGACGACTCGACGGCCGAGATGGCGGTCGTGCCGCTCGGGATCCCGCTCATCATCGGCCCGGCGGCGATCACCACGATCCTCGTGACCCAGGGACAGTCCGGCTTCCTGCTCACGCTCGCCTCGATCCTCGTCAACATGCTGCTGGTCTACGCGGCGTTCGCGTTCGGGCCGCGCCTGCTGGCCTACCTCGGGGCCGGGTTCTCGAAGGCCGTCGCCAAGATCGCCAGCCTCTTCCTCGCCGCGATCGCGGTCGCGATGATCCGCGCCGGCATCGTCGGGATGCTCGTGCAACTCGGCGTCTACGGCTGAGGTGTGGGAGTGTGGAATAAAACCCACAAAGGTAGCGAGGTCGTCCGCACTCCGCGTCTACCTTCCCGTCCACCGTCCACCGTCCACCGTCCACCGCCCGTGTACCCCACCACCGAAGTCCGCTGGTTTCTCGACGGGGCGCTGCCCGCCGAAGTGACGGCATGGTTCGAGGCCGTAGCCGGGGCGGTGCCGTGGGAGACGCGGACGGACTACTACGTGCGGCCGGCCACGCCGGACGGGCTGGGCGTGAAGGCGCGCGCGGGGCACCTGGAGGTCAAGCGCCTCGCCGAGGTCATTGGGGACGAGGCGCTCCACGAGCGCGCCGCCGGGCGCGTCGAGCGCTGGCGGAAGTGGAGCTTCCCGCTCGACCGGTCAGCGCAGCTCCGGCAGGGGGCCGGTGACTGGGTGGCTGTTGGCAAGCGCCGGCAGAAAGCGTCGTTCGCGGTGCGCAGCGGCGTCGTGGGGCGGGTGCCGCGTGAGGAGCAGACCCGGTCGGGGTGCTCGATGGAGATCGCCGAGGTCGGCGCGGCGGGGCGGACGTGGTGGAGCGTGTGCTTCGAGGCTTTCGGGCCGGAGTCGGAGCAGGCCGGCCTCCTCCGCCGGACGGCCGCGCACGTCTTCGCCCGCGCCGCGCCGCCGGCGCTCGGCCGCGCGTGCTCGATGAGCTACCCGCGCTGGCTCTGCGCGTGCGCGTGACGGCACCGACCTCAGAAGCTGTTCGGATTTGTGATCGCGGGCCACGAGCGGCTGCGGAACTGACCGGCTGCGTCGCGCTGCATCGCCGAACCTCACGGTTCGCCTGGTGGGGTCGCTTCGCTCCCCGATGCTTTGCATTCACGCTCCTTGC
>JBCDKT010000048.1 GCA_038746285.1 Bacteroidota bacterium | reverse complement strand
GCCAGCCCGTCGGCGGCGCTCTCCGAGTCGCCCGGGGCGACGGTGATCGTCAGCTCCTGCTCGGCCGGCAGGTCGATGAACTCCGTCGCCGTGCGGAAGGCGAGGTCCTCCACGGCCGGGTCGTCGGTCGAGATCTCCTCGATGTAGATGTCGACGACCGCCGCGCCGGGGTCGGCCGCGTTGTGGATGATCTGCGCCCGTGCCGTCTCATCGGACATCACGAACGGCGGCAGAAGCGCGGTCTGTCCGCCAGGGCGTACGACGAGCAGCCCGAAGCCGGCCGGCTCGCCGTTGGTGTCGTCCTCGTTCTCCGGCGACAGGAAGCCCGAGGCGAGGATCGTGATAGCCGCTCCCGCGGCGGCGCTCAGGTCGGCCTCGAAGGAAGCCACGACGGTCGAGCCGTCGGCCGTCGTCACGTCGAGGACGTACTCCGCCGCCGGCACACCGATGTAGCCGGTGATGTCGCCGTAGGTCGCGTCGTCGACAAGCGTGCCCACGCCGCGCGCCGCCACGTCCACCGTCGGCGCATCGGTTGAACCGTGGACCACGTTGAACTCGACGCTGGGGGGTGCGCTGGATTGCAGACGAGATCCCTCGTTGGCAAAGAGGGTGAAGCCGATGTCCTCGCCATTCGGGTTCGCCTCGAACTGTGTCGGGTCGAGTACGCCGTTCGCAATAAGCTGGTAGTTTACGCCATCGTCGAGCGTGAACGGGAAGGAGGCGAGGCCGTCCGCATCGCTCTCCGAGTCGCCGGGCGCAACGGTGACAACGATCTCGGACCCGGCCGGGAGTTCGAGGTACCCCGTTGCATCGCGGAAGGCGAGGTCTTCGATGGCGGGGTCGTCGCTGCTGACAGCGTCGATGTAGATGTCGACGACCGCCGCACCGGGGTCGGCCGCGTTGTGGATCACCTGCACATTGGCCGTTTGGGCCCATGCCGGGGCCGCAGCGAGGAGCAGGAGGGCTAGAAGTGAGAAGAGCGTGGGTGGACGAGTGTAGCGAGTAGACATGGCTAGTCCGGATTGTGAGGTGAGCGGAAGTACCAGCGTCCCGAGCAAGAAGTGAGAGAGGGGTCTCTGGCGGTTGGTCACTGAAGTTTACCCACTACGGGGGTAACGTGACTATTCCCCTATCGACTACACCAAAAAAAAATTAACGCCCGATGCGAAGCGTAATCACAGGCTGGATGCCGAACCCGGTGCGCTCTACGGTCTCGTATCCGTTTTCCGCGACGGGCCGCAGGCTGTAGTCGAGCACGTTGGCGCGGTCGAGCACGTTGAGCACGTCGAAGCGTATCGAGACGTCGGTGCCGGCGACGCGGTGGCTGTAGCCGAGGCCGAGATCGAGTTCGTAGAGGGCCGGCAGCGTGTCGTCTTCGGGCAGGCCTACGAGCGCATTGCTCGCGTGGACGGCGAGGAAGTCGTAGTAGGCCTGGCGGTAGCCCCAGGTCCGGCCCCACACGCCGCGCCCGCGCATCTGGGCCGTGAAGCCGCGGCCGAGGCGGAGGGCAGCATTGGCTTGCAGGCGGTGCGGCTGGTTCCACGGGGTAGGCTGCGTCCGCTCGTCGAAGCGCGACGGGAAGGTGCGGCGCGAGAGGCTGTAGTCGTAACCCACGCTGAACCGGAGGCGGTCGGACTCGCGCTCGACGCGCGCCCCGGCCCCGTAGGCGTAGCCCCGCGCGTCGCCGACGAAGGAGGCCTGCTCGGTCTCCGTCTCGCCGTCAACCTGGTAGGTGAGCAGCGCGCCGTAGTCGAGCGCCAGCAGGTGCGGGAGGTGCTTGTAGTAGCCCTCCCCGCGCACCGTCCAGCCGGGGGCCGGCGTCACGAACCCCTCAGCGGTGAGGTGGAGCGCGCGCGGCGGGACGAGGCTGGCGTCGACCGGCAGCCAGAACCGCACGCTCGGCACGAGCGCGCTCGGCCCGACGCTCGTCACGTCGAACTGGTTGATGAACTGGCGGTACAGGCCCGCCCCGAGCCCGACGGCGTAGGGCACGGCCGCGCCGGCGTCGGCGTCGTAGCGGAGCGCGAGGCGCGGCTCGGCGTAGACCGCGCTGCGGTCCGGCACCCACGTCAGCCGGAGGCCGCCGTCGAGCGTGACGCGCCGCGAGACCTGGACCCGGTCCGTGACGAAGGCGGCGAGCCGCCCGAGCGTGCTCTCGCTGCGCAGCGGGCGGAGGAACGGGTTGTCGAGGTGGAACGCGTGGTCCACGACGGCCCCCTCCAGGCCGACCTCGACGAAGTGGTCGGGCGAGAGGCTGTAGTCGAGCCCGGCCTCGGCCACCCACTCGGTGAAGCGGTTGCCGTCGTCCGGCATCGGCCGGGCGTCGAGGGCGTCGCGCAGGGCAGCTTCGGCGAGGGCGACAGGTCCGGCCTCCGGCGTGTAGCCGATCTCGGTGGCGTCGAGGGTCTGGTAGCCGTGCTCCAGCATGTGGTGGCTCGCCCGGAGCGTCGCGTGCCCGAGCGCCCGGGCCCCGATCATCGTCTCGTAGCGAACCCGCCCGGCGGTGTTGGTCCAGCGGTAGCGGTCGCGCGTGATCGAGAGCTGCTCCGGCACGTCGCTCGTCCCGAAGCCGGCCGCCACGAGTTCGGTCTCGACCTCGCTCGCGCCGCGGTAGCCCGAGACGCGGAGCGTGCGGAACGGCCCGAGCTCGACGCGTGCCGCGGCGTGCAGGTCGGTGAAGAGCACGTCGGACCCGTGCCGGTGCGGCTGCACGGCAAGCGCCTGCGCCGGCCCTCCGTCGGCCAGCACCGAAGTCAGGAGCGGGTCGACATCGTTCCAGCGGCGGAGCGCGCCGTCGAGGGCACCTGGGCGGTACACGTCCCACAGGCTCGTCCGCAGCGCCACCATCCCCGAGGCCGACTTGCCGCCGAAGCCGACCAGGGCGTTGGCGCTGTAGGGGTCGAACTGGGTCGTCGCCGTGAACCCGGCTTTCGGGAGAGCCTGCTCCATCTCGATGACGCCGGCCGTGTAGCTCCCGTGCGAGGCACCGAAGCCCGCCTTGCGCACCGTCACGCGCTCGACCGCCAGGGGGTTGAACGCGCCGAGGACGCGCCCGAGCGCGACCGGGTCGAAGACGGGAGCCCCATCGAGCGTCGTCACATGCTCGCCGCTCTCGCCGCCCTGGATGTGAAGGTCGGCCAGGAACAGCCGGTCGCCGACGCCGAGCACGGCACGGCCGGCGCGGGGCGCGCCCGGCGCGTACGCCCCCGCTTCGCCCTCGCGGAGATCGGCCTCTCCGACGAGGGCTGCCGAGGCGCGCTGCTGCATGCCGTCCACGACGACAGGGGCAGCGGCAAAGGCTTTCGGGCGGAGCGCGATCCGGCTGCGGGTGCGCCCGTCGGCCGGCACCCACACGCTGTCGGCGGCCGGCTCGTACCCGATGAACGAGGCCGTCACGAGGTACGGTCCCGGTTCGAGCGACGAGAAGCTGAACATGCCGGCCCCGTTCGAGGCCGTCCCCGCTGAGGCGTCGGCCAGGAGTACGCTCGCGCCGGGCAGTGGCTCGCCGGTCTCGCGGTCCACGACGACCCCGCCGAGGCTCCCGTAGCGCGGTGCCTGCTCCGCCTGTTCGATGACCACGTAGGTCCCCGACGACAGGCGGTAGTAGTCCAGCCCTGCGCTCTCGACGATGCAGCGAAGCAGCTCTTCGGCCTCGACCTCGTCGCGCCGGCAGTAGACCCGCGCCTCGCCGACTTCGTCCCCGTACAGCAGGTTGATTTGGGTCAACTCGACCAGCGTTTCGAGCGCCTGGTCCAGCGGCACGTCGCGCAGCGCGAGCGTGTAGTGCCTCCCCTGCGCCCACGCCGAGGAAGCGAGGCCGGCCAGCAGCAGCAGAAGGGAGAGGCGCTGAATCATGGGGACGTGCCGAGAGGTGAGCAGTCCCTCCCGGTGATTCGTGGACCTAATATATCTCGAAACCTCGGCTCGTTCGGCGGTAGTTCAACTCGCGGTCCGTGCAGATGTCGCGGAGGATGGTCTCGACCTCGGTGGGCTGCGGGTAGTAGAGCGTGAGCAGCCCGCCGTCCTCGGTCTCCGCAGCGGTCAGGTCGATGTCGAGCGCGTAGCGCCGCTCCAGTTCGGAGAGGATCGTGGCAAGCGGCTGCTCCTGGACTGCGAAGCCCTGATCGCGCCACACGAGGGCGTGCGCCGTTCCCGATGCCTCGGGGGTCGGGACGCCACCGACGACGCGGGCGCGGCCCCCAGCTTCCAGCACGACTGGACCGGCCTCGGCTGCGCCTTCAACCTGCACGCGGCCCTCGGCGACTGTCACGACCGTCTCCGCCCCGCGCGCGCGCACGTTGAACGATGTCCCGAGCACCTGCACTCGAGCCCCCGCCGTCTCGACCACGAACGGCCGGTCGCCGTGCTCGACCTCGAAGAAGGCTTCGCCGGTCAGGCGGACCGTCCGGGCCTCGGCCGCGATGAGCGGGAGGTTCCAGAAGCCCCGGTCGTAGGTGACGGCCGAGCCGCTGTTGAGGTCGACGGTGGAGCCGTCAGGTAGATCCAGGGAGGCAAACGACCCGGGCGAAGCCGTGACCGTCACGGGTGCGCTGAGGTAGACCCAGCCGGCCAGGAAGAGAGCGGCTGCGAGAGCCGGTACCCAAAGCCGCCGCCGCGTCCGGCGGTCGGCACGGCGCGCGGGGCGGTCCGGCGCCCGAGCGGCGGGCCTCGTCTGAGCGGTAGGCTCCGTCTGGACAGTGGAGGCCCCGAGCGCTTCGCCGCGGAGGCGCTGCCAGGCTGCGTCCTCGCCGGTCTCGTCCGGGGCCGGGGCGATCTCGCCGAGCAGGTTCCAGACGCGCTTCAGTTCCTCCGCGTCGGGCTCGTCGCGGAGGTGCGCGTCTAGTTCGGGGGGGAGAGCAAGGTTGAGGTTGTTCATCGGATCAAGCTCGGTTCGTACGCTATCGTGCGGTCGCGGAGATGTTTGAGGGCCTTGACGAGGTGATTGTTCACCGTGCGCGGTGAGATGTCCATCACGTCGGCGATCTGCTCGTGGCTCATGCCCTCGAAGCGGCTGAGCCGGAGGGCTTCGCGCTGGCGCTCCGGCAGGGCGGCGATCCACGCTTCCAGGCGAAGCCCGAATTCGTGGCCCTCCACCTGGACGTCGGGGTCGGGGTCGGCGTAGAGTGCGGGGGCGTAGTCCATGAGCAAGTCTCGGCGGTTCTGCCGGTCGCGCATCCGGTTGAGGGCGAGGTTGCGCGTCATGCGGTACAGGAGGGCTTTCAGCGAGCGGTTCGGGTCGAGCGTCGTGCGGCGCTCCCAGACGCGGACGTACACGTCCTGGACGAGATCGCCGGCGACCGTTCGGTCGTGGGTAAAGGTCGTGGCATAGCGGACGAGGGGACCGTGCGTGGCACGGAACAGCTCTTCGAAGGCGCGCTCGTCAGACGCCGCCAAACGCCGACACCATGAAGCGAACGGATCGGGGTCGGGGGTGGAAGCCGTCGACACGGAAGGCCCAGTGGGGTAGCAGATTGAGGATAGATACGGAGTGGGTTCCGAAAGAATACACGGCACGGCCCCCTCGTGACTATCCCATATCGCGTGGGCACCTGCACAGGGTCATGCGCGCACGAGGTCACGATTTCGACCTTGCGAGGCGCGCGAGGAGTCCGATGCCGTAGTATCGGGCGACGAGTGCAACGCCGCAAGAGCGGAATCCGGCCCGTGAAAGCCGACCTGACCACATGTCCACACGGCCGAAGCCGCCTGGCACCGCGCTGGCGCCGCCTGGCGTCCCCCCAGGCCACGCTGGCCGCTCCGTGTCCCACCGCCGGAGCCTCGGCCCGATTTTAGCGTAGCATCCGGCTTGTACTTCTCCTCGCCTCCCTCTGACGCTCCTCACTCCCTGACGCTCCCCTGCTCGTGCTCGCTGCTCCCACGCCCTCCCTCTCGCCGACGCAGTCGGACGATGCATTCGGCCACTTCCTGACCAGCCTCCGACGCCACCTCCACCGGTACCCGGAGGTCGGGTTCCGGGAGGTCAAGACCTCGCGCCACCTCCGCGCGCTCCTGCGCTCGCACGGCTTCGAGACGGTCGGGCCGCTGGCCGAGACGGGGTTCTACGTCGAGGTCGAAGGCGCACACCCCGGCCCGACGGTCGCCTACCGGACCGAGCTCGACGCCCTCCCCGCGCCCGACGGGAAGGACTGCGACTACGCCTCGCAGCACCCGGACGTGGCGCACCTCTGCGGGCACGATGCCCACATGGCGGTCGCCGTTGGCGTAGCCCTTCTGCTCCAGGAGCGGCGGGGCGACCTCCACGGTACGGCCCGCATCCTCTTCCAGCCGAACGAGGAAAGCTGCCCGTCGGGCGCGCCAGCCATGATCGAGGAAGAAGCCCTCGACGGCGTGGACGAGATCTTCTGCATCCACGTCGACCCGTCGCTGGAAGTCGGTCAGTTCGGCCTGATCGTGGGGTCGGCGACAGCGGCGACGGCCCCGTTCGTCGTCCGCGTCAGCGGCCCGGCCGGGCACTCGGCCCGCCCGCACGAGACGGTCGACACGGTGTGGGTAGCGACGCAGATCCTGAACACGTTTTACCAGCTTCCGGGGCGCGTCCACGACGCCCGCCGGAGCGCTGTCCTCACCGCGTGCCGGTTCCGAGGCGGCGAAGCGCTCAACGTCATCCCGCGGGCTGTCGAGTTCGGCGGAACGCTCCGGTGCGTGAGCCTGGAGGGCGCACGGACCCTGGCCGGTGCCATGCGCGAGGCCGCCGAAGACATCGGGCGGCGCTACGGAGCCGAGATCGAGATCGACATGCACATGGACCTCCCGCCCGTCGTCAACGCCGAGGCGAGCGTCGAGCACGTCTGCGAGACCGTCCAAGACCTCCTCGGCGAGAACGCCGCGCACACGCTCCACGAGCCGAGCATGGGCGGCGAGGACTTCGCGTTCTACCTCCAGCAGATCCCCGGCATGCTGCTGCGCGTCGGGACGGCGAGCAGCGAGGCCACGCGCTACCCGCTCCACCACGCCCGCTTCGACCTGACCGAAGCGGCGCTCCCGGCTACGGCCCGCCTCATGGCCGAGGTCGTCGCCCGGCGCCTCGCCCCCTGAGGGCAGCAAAAGGCATCGCAAGCGTGGGGGTTAGCCCGGGACGGCGGATAGCGCGAGGCTCCGCTCTCGCACTCGTTCTGCCAGCACGTCGTCGCGGCCGACGCGCCTCTCGTGGTGGAAGACGCGGCGACGCACGACCTCGTATGCGACAACCTCGCCGTCTCCGACCTCGGCGTGGCGGCCTACCTCGGCGTTCCGGTCCACGCGCCCGACGGGTCTGTGCTCGGCTCCTTCTGCACGATCGACGTCGAAGCCCGGACGTGGTCCGACGAGAACCAGGCCGTGCTCCTGGACCTCGTGGCCTCGGTCGAGTCGGAGATCGCACTCCGCGCGGAGATCGCCGAGCGGGAGGAGGCCGAGGCAGCCCTTCGGCAGCGCGAGGCGCGGTACCGCTCCGTCGTCGAGAACGTCCGCGACGCCGTGTGCCAGACCGACCTCGACGGGCGCTGGACCTTCCTCAGCCCAGCGTGGGAGGCGATCACCGGCTTCACCGTCGCCACCAAAGCAGGTGCCTGCCGCCACGTCGAAGTCTACGCGCAACGCCTCCACGACGAGCACGACGCCGTCGCCGGCATGGCCGGGAGCGTTACCGACATCACCGACACGCTTCGGTTCGAGGCCGAGCGCGCGGCGCGCGAGCGGACCGAGGAGGCACTCCGGCTCAAGACGGTGCTGCTGAACAACATGAGCCACGAACTGCGCACCCCGCTGACGGGCATCCTCGGCTTCTCCGGCGTCCTCGTTGAGGAAGCGCCTCCCGACCTGAAAGAGTTCGCCCACCTCATCGACCGGAGCGCGCGCCGGCTGCAGGACACGCTCAACTCTGTGCTCGACCTCGCCCGGCTCGAAAGCGGTGCCCTCGAGCTTCAGCCCGAGCGGCTGGACGTGCTCGCCGAGGCGCAGGGTGCAGGGGCGCTTCTGGAGCCGGTAGCCAAGCAGCGCGGCCTCTCGCTCTCCGTCCAGTGCGAGGCCGTCCAGGCCACCCTCGACCGCGGTGCCCTCCACCGCGTGCTATACAACCTCGTCGGCAACGCGCTCAAGTTCACCGAGGAGGGAGAGGTCTGGGTCGAGGTGGGTCCCGGAGCCGCTCCCAGATCGGTTGTGCTCTGCGTCTCGGACACCGGCATCGGGATCGACGAGGCGTTCCTGCCGAAACTCTACGAGGAATTCGAGCAGGCGTCGGTGGGGCTCGAGCGCGAACACGAGGGCAGCGGCCTCGGGCTGGCGATCACAAAGCGCCTTGTCTCGCTCATGGGCGGCCGGATCGAGGTCGAGAGCGAGGTTGGAGCCGGGACGACGTTCAGCGTCACGCTGCCAGCGGAACCGCCCGCTGCGTGAGCCGCTGCGGTGGAGGTTCCGGCTTTCCCTGTCGAGACCGACCGTTCACTCAACAGGAACTCCGATGAACCTCTCCCCGATGCTCTCTCGCCTCGCGCTCCTCTCAGCGCTCGTCCTTTTCTGCGCAGGCTGCGGCCTCTTCGGCGTCAGCGAGCGCGGTGCCGAACCGCCTGCTGGCGGCGTGTGCGCCGGCCTCCGGTTCGAGTTCGCCACCGGCGCTTCCGAGGCGGACTGCGCGGCGTCCGCCGGCGGCGAGTGGGTCGCCGGCAGCTGTTACTGCCACGGCGAGGAAGGCGGGAACTGACGGGGTACAGCGCAAGACCGCGGCAGTGGCAGCAACACGGGGCAAGCGCAGCGGCAAACGGGGTGCCTTCTTGTGGGCGCGTCCCACCTCACCTCTGGTACCCGTGTCTGTCGAGGTCTCTCTGCTCGTCCGCGTCTACTTCGCCCGGTGGCACCGGGTATGCCGCGCGCGGCACGCGCCCGGGCACGCCCGGCCGTCTGCCCGGAAGCCTGCGCAGCGGCGGGGCCGGCACCCGCACCACCGCGCCGCAACATGCCGCAGGGAAGAGCAGGAACCGACAAGCGGGCACGCGGCGCAGCCTCGTTCTTAGGTGGGAGTCTTGCCATGCGGAGCGCTGCCCGCCCCGCTCTTTTCCTCTACCCAACCCCCCGTTGTCATGCGCACTGCTACTGCCTTCGCCGTCCTCGCGACGTTTCTCCTCGCCTCGGCGGCCTTCGCCCAAGTCACCAACATCGGCACGCTCGGCTTCCCCGGAACCGAGCCGCGCCCCCTCTCCGGCAAATTCGCTAGCGACGTGGCCCTCGTCGTCAACTACCCCGCCCCGTCCGACGTCAACCCGTCGTTCCTGGGGCCGGTCCTGCTGATGAAGTCGGCCCGGGTGGACGTCGAGACAGGCGAGGTGACGCTCCCGCTCCGCCAGGGGCGGATGCGCTCGGGTGAGTCCGTGTGGTACGTCGTCACCGACGTCTCGGACCTCGGGCTTGCTCAGCTGCTCGGCGTCAACCACTCGCCCAAGCTCAACTACGCCGACTTCAACAACGGCGTCCGCGAGGCGACGATCGAGTCCGACGGGACGATCGTCTTCGAGCGCGGCAACGCCGACTTCGCCCCCGAGTGGTCCATCACGCCGGGCGACGCGCCGGACTTCTTCCCGCCCAAGGCCTTCCAGCCCGGCTCGGTCGGCGACGCGTTCTACACGCCGATCTTCAAGACCACCAACGGCGGCTCGACGGCGATCTACAACGCGCCCGTCGTCGCCCAGGGCCCGGCGGCCGAGGACCTCGACCGGATGTGTGACGGGAACCCGGACTACGACCTCGTCCACGACAAGGTCGTCCGCATCTGCCCGCGCGACGGGTCGGTGACGCTCCAGGGCACGCTTGGCTACTCGTTCGCCAAGCCGGTGATCTACGTCAGCCTCGACTCGAACAACGAACTCGCGGCGACGCTCGAAAAGGCGACGCTCACGCCGGTCTACGACGACCTCGGGATCGAGCTTGAGGATGCGGCCATCGGGAGCGGCGTGGAGCGGCTGCTCGTCTTCACCAACGGCGCGCTCGAGTCGGGCCACGTCAACCGCCAGGGCCTAGCCAGCGCCATCGCCACCGGGCGCGACCCGATCAACGTCTTCGGCGGCATCCCGTCGATCAACCTCGACTACAGCCCGCTCTGGGACCTGATGCTGCTCACCTGGAGCGAGGAGGCCGTCGAGCAGGGCCTCGACACGCGCATCATCGACGCGTTCCAGGCGCTCCAGTTCGAGGAGCAGGGCTTCATCACGGCCCCTGACGGCGCTCCGGTTTCCTCGACCGGCATCATCGTCAACTGCCCCATCGTGATGCGGCTCAACTAGTGCGTCTGCACGAGAACGGCGCGGCTCGAACGAGGCCGTGCCGGCGCGCTCTGGGAATGGGGGGAGTGGGACGCATGGAAAGACCAGGCGGCAGAAGCCCCTTTCCACCCTCTCCTCCCCTTCCCCCCACTCTGCAGTTCCTCCCAGGGAGCCCCCCTGCGGACGTGCTCGGACCGTGCGCGTCGGGGCGCTCCGCTTCCGGTGATCGCCATGGCTACCGTGTTTCTCGCTGTCGCTGCGAGCCTCGGGTACGGGGCCTCGGACTTCCTCGCCGGGCGCGTCACCCAGCGGCTCGACCCGGCGGCGGTGGTGCTGTTCAGCGAGGCGGCACAGGCCGCCGTGGTGCTCGCGTTTGCGTTCGGGCAGCCGTTTTCGGCGGTGGCGTTCGGCTGGGCGGCGGCGGCGGGCCTCGTGAACGCGGCCGGCCTGGTGCTCTACTACCGCGCGCTCGGAGCCGGGCCGACGGGCGTCGTCGCCCCGCTGGTGGCGTCGAGCACGGCGCTGCCGGCGGCGGTCGCGGTCGTCGGCGGGACGCTCGCCGAGCCGCTCACGCTCGTCGGGCTGGGCGCGGTGATCGTGGGCGTGGTCGTGGGTGTAGCCGGGAGGAGCGAGGACGGGCCGCCGTGCGAGGCGGGGTCGCCCTGCCGGGGCGCGGTGCGGCCCCGCGACGGAAACCGCACCCCCGGCGTGCCCCCGGCGAAGACGGCGGGCTACCTCGTGCCGGCTGCGCTCGCCACGCTCGCGCTCGGCGTGTTCTTCGTGCTCGTGGACCGGGGCGCGATGGCGGCGATGGCGGAGGGGCAACTCTGGGTCCCACTCGGCGTGCAGGCCGGGGCGCTCCCGCTGACGGCCGGGCGTGTGCTGTGGACGCGGCGCGGGGCCGGCATCGCGCTGCCCGGCCGGGCGACACTCCCCACCCTGGGCGGCCTCGCCGCGCTCAACCTCACGGGCGACCTCGCACTCGCGGCGGCGCTCGCGGCGGGCAACCTCGGCGTCGTCGCCGTACTCGCCTCGCTGGGACCGGCCGTGACCGGCGTGCTTGGGCGCGTGCTGGACCGGGAGCGGCTGACGCGGCCCCAGGCCTGGGGGGCAGCGCTCACGCTCCTCGGGACGCTCGCCGTCGCCGCGAGTGGCTGAGACCGGTCGCAATGGACCTGAGGTCAGCGCAAGAACCGGGAAGAAGGCCTTGCCAGGTGCGCCCTACGTTTTCGGCATCGCCCTACCCCGGAGGACGAGCCAGATCCCGCGCTCCGCGCCGCCTCCCCTCTTTCTGACCCGACACACCAGACCGCCTACTCCGATGCTGCTACCCGTCGCTCCTGCCAGACCGCCGCGCTCTCGCCGCACCGAGGACGCCCCTACCGCTCCGCCCGAAGCCGCCATCCTCCTCGACCCGGCCCGGCCCGGCGAGGCTGCCCGCGCGCTGTGCCGGCTCCTCGGCCTCGCTGCGGGCGACGAGGCCGTCGTGCTCGCCGTGGCGGGCCGCCGCCTCGAGCCCCTCGCGCCGGACACCCTCCTCGAGTTTGGGGCGCTGCAGGTCAGCCTCGCCGCACGGCGCGTGTCGGTGAACGGGAGGCCCGTCGACCTGACGCCGGTCGAGTTCGACCTCCTGGCCTACCTCGCGCGGCACCCGGGCCGGACCTTCTCGCGGACGGAGCTGCTCGACGCCGTCTGGGGGTACGACTACGACGGCTACTGCCACACCGTCAACAGCCACGTCCACCGGCTGCGGGCCAAGATCGAGCCGGTCCCGGAGCAGCCGGTCTACGTCCAGACCGTGATCGGCACCGGGTACCGGTTTGGCCCCTTTGCACTCTGCTGAGCCGGCTGGGCGCAAGATCAAAAAAACGAGCAAGACCGCGCAAGGAGTTCGGCGAGGTTTGTCGTATCATAGTGGAAACCATGAGGCCGATACCATGGAACGCCCCCCGCGCCCTACCGTCGTTGTCGTCGAAGACGAGGCGATCATTGCGCGCGACCTCCAGCGGACCCTCACGCGCGCCGGCTACCGGGTCCCCGGCACAGCCGCCACGGCCGACGACGCCCTCGCGCTCGTCGAAACCCACGCGCCGGACCTCGTTTTCGTGGACATCGTGCTCCGGGGCGAGCGCGACGGGCTGTGGCTCGGGCGTGTCCTCCGCGAGGAGCACTCGGTGGCGCTGCTGTACCTGACGAGCCACGCCGACCGGCGGACGGTCGAGCAGGCGCGCCAGACGCGGCCCAACGGCTACCTCGTCAAGCCCTTCACGGCCGAGGGCGTCTTCGCCGCCGCCGAGGCTGCGCTCGCCAACTACGCCGAGGAGCAGCGGGCGCTCGACTTCGCGGCAGTCGCCGAGGCGGCCGCAGGCGGGCCGGGCGGGATGCCAGCCTCGGCACTGCGCCGCGTCGAGGACCACGTCGCCAAGCACTTCGACGAAGCGCTCTCGCTGGCCGACCTCGCGGCGGTCGCCGGGATGAGCCCGTTCCACTTCGCCCACTGCTTCAAGGCCACCGTCGGCCTCGCCCCGTACCAGTACGTCGTCCAGCAGCGGATCGAGGAGGCCAAGCGGCTCCTGCGCCACACCGACTGGCTGGTCTCGGACGTGGCCGCCGCCGTCGGCTACGAAAGCCAGGGGCACTTCACGACCCTCTTCAAACGCGAGGTCGGCGTCCCGCCCGGGCGGTACCGCCGGCTTCAATGACCCGCCCCGCCATGCGCTGCCTCCTGCTCCTCGTCTTCGTGGTCCTCGCCGCTGCGCCCGCCTCGGCGCAGGACCAGGCCATTGTGGACAGCCTCCGGTCGGTGCTCGTTGGGCAGACGGGCGTCGAGCGCTACGACACCCTCCACCGCCTCGCCATCGCCTACGTCTACGCGAACCAGGACTCGGCGCGCGCCATCGAGTCGCGCGCGATGGACGTGGCCCTGGCGACCGGCGAGGCGCGCATCATCGGCAAGTCGAAGATGATGTTCGGCAACATCGCGCTGATCGAGCAGGACCTGGAGGAGGCGCAGCGGTTCTACGAGGAGGCCATCGCGATCCAGCGGGAGGCCGGCAACGCGAAGGAGGAGGGTGTTGTCCTCGGCAACCTCGGGTTGGTCTACAAGGCGCGCTACGACTACCCCGCGGCGCTGCAGGTGCGGCTCCGCTCGCTCGAACTTGCCGAGCAGGGCGGGAGCGCGTCCAGCATCGCCAAGTCGCTGATGAGCGTCGGGAGCATCTACGCGGAGCTGGGGCAGGACTCGCTCGCCCTCAGCTACCACCAGCGCTCGCTCGACGCGCACAAGGCCCTCCCGCTGGACCAGCCCGACAGCCGGGGCATGCTGGTGATGAGCTACGGCTCGGTGGCCCGCGCCCTCACCATGCTGGAGCGCCCGGAGGAGGCGCGCGCGGTTTTGGAAGAGAGCCTGCTCTACGCGCCGGAGGCCGAGGCTGACTACCGCGTCGGCTTCGCGCACGCCCTCCTCTCTACCGTGCACCGCCAGCTGGACCGTCCGCAGGAGTCGGTGGCCGAAGCTGAGCGTGCGGTGGACATCTTCCGTACGTCGGGCAACCCGAAGAACCTAGCCGGTGGGCTGATCGAACTCGCCGACGCCCACCTCGCCAATGGTGCACCGCGCCTGGCGGAGGCCGCCGCCGTCGAGGCCATCGGCCTGGCGGGCCAGATCAACAATCTGCGCTACCGCCTCTCCGGCGAGTCGTCCCTGGCCCGCGCCCTGGCCGAGACGGGGCGGCCCGCCGAGGCCTACAGGCTCCAGGCCGACGTGACCGCGCTCACCGACAGCCTAAACGACGCCCACCAGTTTGACATCCTCGCCGCGATGCAGGCGCGCTTCGACGTGGACGGGGCCGAGCGCCGGGCCGGGGCCGAGGCGCAGCGCGCCGAGATCGCCGAGCTCCGGATGGACCGCCAGCGCCTCCTGCTCGTCGCGGCAGGCGCGGGGCTGCTCCTCGTCGTGGCACTCGCCGGGGCACTCTGGCGGACGGCTCGCCTCCGCCGCCGCGCCAACGCTGCGCTCGCCGAGACGAACGCCGAGGTCGAGCAGCAGAAGGCCGAGGTCGAGGCCGCGCTCGACCGCACGGAGCGGCTCCTGGCCGAGCGCGAGGTGCTCCTGCGCGAGGTCCACCACCGCGTCAAGAACAACCTCCAGGTCGTCGCCTCGCTCGTCAACCTCCAGGCCGGGACGCTCCGCGACCCAGCGGCGACGGCCGCGCTCCGCCAGATGCGGGCGCGCGTCGAGGCAATGGCACTCGTCCACCGCCAGCTCTACGGCGACGACGACCTCCGCACGGTCGACGCCCGGGTCTACCTCGGCGAGCTGTCTGAGCTCCTCCACGCTACCTGCGCCGCCGACGGCCGCGTCCGGCTCGAGACCGACGTGGCCGAGGTCGACCTCGACGCCGACACGGCCGTCCCGCTCGGCCTGGCCACGGCCGAACTCGTCGCCAACGCCTTCGAGCACGCCTTCGCCGACGGGCACGGCGGCCTCGTCCGGCTCACGCTCGATGCCCCGTCGCCGCTCCGCTGCCGCCTCATCGTCGAGGACGACGGAGCCGGACTGCCCGACGGCCTCAGCGCGCCGCCGGCGGAGTCACTCGGCCTCCAGCTCGCCGCCGACCTCGCGGCCCAGCTCGGCGGCCGGTTCGAAATGGAGCGCTCCGGCGTGCTCGGCGGAGCCCGGTTCGTGCTCGACTTCCCGGCCCCGATGGCGCACGCCGGCGACGGTCATGTGGGCGATGGAGTTGCGGGCGACGGACTCGCCGAAGGCGCGGACCTTTCTGTGCCGACCTCCTAGTCTGCCCGGTCTGCCGGGCCGAGCCAGTCGGCGAGCGCCTGCCGGTCGCGGAGGTGGATGACCTCGCCGTCCACGCTCGCTCCAGCGTCCGACGCCAGCAGCACGCAGAGGGCGGCCACGTCGAGCGGACTCGGCCACCGGCGCACGTCGACGGCGAGGCCGCCGCCGGGTGCCGGCGCGGGGTCCGCGCCCATCGTGCCGCAGGCAACGACCCCGACGACGCGGGCGTCCGGCTGCCGCCACCGCGCCGCCGCGCAGAGCCGCGTGACGGAGGATGCGTGTGTCTCTTCTGCCCCGCTCCCCTGGCACACCACGATGCAGCAGCCGCCCGCCGGGAGCGCGGTCTGGCACACCGCCGCTGCGGCCTGCGCCAGCCCGTCCACTGCCACGACGAGCACATCGGCCGTCTCGGCCTCGGGCGCGAGCGTCGCACCGGCTCGCTCGAAGGCGCGCCCGAGCGCCTCGCGCAGGGGACCGTCTTGACACACGATCACCGCGCGTCCGGAAAGTCGAAGAGCGTCGGGAGTCATAGGGCTCGCAGAGCAAGGTTGAGCGGCAACGTACCTCTCTGCACTCGGCGAGCGCTTCTTCGCTCTTGCTGCCGTCCACGGTGCGGCCGTGCCTCTGATTGCTTCTCGTGGGCTATACTGTCGGCCGTCGTTTCGTCCTCCCATCCGCGCCCGCATGGCCGCTCGCGCTCTCCTGCTGTTCGCTCTCGTCACGGCTGCGCCGGCCGTGCTCGCCCAGGTGCAGGACGACTTCGCCGACGGCGACTTCACCGCTGACCCGCCGTGGCAGGGCGACGCCGACCGCTTCACCGTCGTCCCCTTCGGCCCCGACTTCGCGCTCCGCTCCGACGGCCTCGCCGAGAGCGACACCATTGCCCTCGCCACGGCCTCGGACGCGGCGTTTGGACGGTGGGCCTTCACGTTTCGCTACGAGGCGAACCTCACCAACTCCAACGGCACCCGCGTTTACCTCGTCGCCGACACGCCCGACCTGAGGAGCGCGGTGCAGGGCTACTACGTCCAGATCGGGACCAACAACACCGACGAGGTCCGGCTCTACCGGCAGGACGGGCTGCCCCCCGACCGCGTCGAGATCGGGGCGAGCGACGGCCCCGTCGTGCCGGGCACCGAGGGCACGGTCTTCGTCGAGGTCACGCGCAGCGACCTCGGCGACTGGGAGGTGCGCGTGGACGGCGTGCCCGTCATCCCGAGCGTGAACGACGACACCTACACCGTGAGCGCCGCGCTCGGCGTCTGGCTCAAGCACTCGTCGGCCAACGGCGCGGCGTTTTTCTGGGACGACATCACGGCCCAGCCCGAGGCCGACACCCAGGCTCCGTTCCTCGTGGACGCTGAGGCGCTCAGCGCGACCGAGGTCGAGGTGAGGTTCAACGAGCCGGTCCTCGGATGCGATGACGACCAGTACTCTTTCGACGGCGGCATCGGCCCGCCCGCAGGCATCGAGTGCCCGGGCGACGGGACGCGCTACGTGCTCCTCCTCGCGGGTCCCCTCACCGGCCCGCAGACCTACACCGTCACCGCGACCGACATCGAGGACCTCGCGGGCAACAGCACCCTGGCGACTTCCGCGAGCTTCTTCTTCGGCGGCTTCGACACGCCCGCGCCCGGCGACCTCGTCATCAACGAGGTGATGTACGACCCACCCAACGCCGCGAGCAACGAGTACGTCGAACTCCTCAACCGGACCGACGACCAGACCTTCGACCTGGGCGCGCTTACCCTCTCCGACAACACGAGCACGCCCGTCCCGGTCACCGATCAGCCGACGGCGCTCGGGCCTGGGGACTACGCCGTGCTCGTGCGCGACGCGGAGGCGTTCGAGTTTCAGTTTCCCGGTGTCGACTTTATCGCTGTCACCGGCTTCCCCGCGCTCAACAACGGCGGCGACGCGCCGACGGTCCGCTTCGGCGACACCGTGATCGACGCCGTTCCCTACCTGCCGAGTTGGGGCGGCACCGACGCTTCGCTCGAGCGCCGCGACCCCGCCGGGCCGAGCACGAGCGCCGCGAACTTCGGTACCTCCACCGATCCGCGCGGCGGGACGCCCGGCGACGAGAACTCGATCTTCGAGATCGACACCACACCGCCGACACCGCTCGGTGCTGAGGTCTCCGGCGACGGGCAGACGGTCACCGTCTTCTTCGACGAGCCCCTCGACGCGGGCACGGTCGTCCCGGGCAGCTTCTCGCTCGGTGGCGGTGCGCCTGCGGTCGCCGAGGCGGTGTACGTGGACACGACCTTCGCGGCCGTCCTCACGCTGGCCGCGCCGCTCGACCCCGGCGATTACACCGTCACTGTCACGGGCGTCGGAGACCTCGCCGGCAATGCCACCGACGGCGCAACCGTCGAGATCACGTTCGACCCGGACCTCACGCCGCCGGACCTCGCCGAGGTACGAGCGCTCGACGCGACCACCGTTTCCGTCGTCTTCACCGAGCCGGTCGATCCCATTTCGGCTGGTGCCGTGACGAACTACGCCATCGACGACGGGATCGGGCAGCCTACGAGTGCGGTGGTCGCGCCCGAAGGCGACCCGGCGCGCGTCGTCCTCACGCTCGGCACCCCCCTCGCCGGGCCGCAGGCGTACACGCTGACGGCCTCCGGCATCGCCGACCTCGCGGGCAACGTACTCACCGAGGGCACGGCGACGTTCTTCTTCGGCGAAGGCGACGTGCCCGCTGCGCGCAACCTCGTCGTGAACGAGATCATGTACGACCCGCCGGACGTGGCGAGCGACGAGTACGTCGAGCTCTTCAACCGGACGGCTGACCAAACCTTCGACCTGAGCGAGTTCACGCTGTCAGACGAGGGCACGACGGTGCCGATTGCCGATGCCCCGCTCTTCCTCCTGCCGGGCGCCTACGCCGCACTCGTCCGCGACGCCGCGGCGTTCCAGCTTCAGTTTCCCGGTGTGCCGTTCGCCGAGGTCGCGGGCTTCCCCGGCCTCAACAACGGCGGCGATGCGGTCGTGCTGACCTACGCGCCGAGCGGGCTCGTCGTCGACTCCGTCCGCTACGATCCGGCCTGGGGCGGCCGGGACGCTTCGCTAGAGCGCCGCAGCGCCGACGGCCCGAGCAACGTTGCGTCCAACTACGCCACCTCGGTCGACGAGCGCGGTGGCACCCCGGCTGCTCCGAACAGTGTCCCGCCCGACACCGCACCGCCCGCTCCGCTCGACGCGTTCGTCTCAGGCAGCGGGCTGACGGTGACCGTCCTCTTCGACGAACCGCTCGACCAGGCGACCGTCACGCCGGGCGCGTTCGCCATCGACAACGGCGCACCGGCGGTGGCCGAGGCTGTGTACCTCGGCGACGAGGAAGCGGCGGTAGCCCTGACGCTCGCGGCCCCGCTCGCGGCGGGCGACTACACGCTCACCGCGACGGGCGTCGCTGACCTCCTCGGCAACGCGGCCGCCGGCGCGACGGTCGCCTTCTCGTTCGAGCCCGACCGGACGCCGCCGGCGCTGCTCCTCGTCTCGGCCGTGAGCGCCAACCTCGTCGACGTGCAGTTCTCCGAGCCGGTCACCGAGGCGTCGGCCGGGGACGCCCAGCGCTACGCCCTCGACAACGGCATCGGCGCGCCCACGCTCGTGGAGTACGCGCCGGAGGGCGACCGCAGCCGCGTCCGGCTCGCCTTCACGACGCCGCTCGCCGAGGGGACGCGCTACACGCTCACCGTCACCGGCATCGAAGACCTCGCCGGGAACGTGCTCGAAACGGCCTCGGTCTCGTTCTTCTTCGGCGAGGGCGAGGTCCCCAGCGCGCGCGAGATCGTCGTCAACGAGGTCCAGTTCCAGTCGCCGCAGGGCAACGACGGGGAGTACGTCGAACTCTTCAACCGCTCCGGCAAGAACTTCGACCTGAGCCAGTTCACCCTCAGCGACGCGTCGAGCGCGCCGGCCAGCCTCGTAGCGGCCCCGCTGTTCCTGCTGCCGGACCAGTACGTCGTCCTCGCGGCCGACGTCGAGGTGTTCGGCGCGGCCTTTCCCAACGCCGGGCCGGTACTCGGCGTCGAGGATTTTCCCAACCTCAACAGCGGCGGCGACGCCGTCGTGCTCCGCTACGCCCCGACGGGCGCGACCGTCGACTCGGTGCAGTACGAGCCGGGCTGGGGCACGTCGGACGAGGCCGCGCTCGAACGGATCGACCCGGCGGGGCCGAGCAGCAGCGCGTTCAACTGGGCCTCCTCCACCGCCGAGGGCGGCGGGACGCCGGGGGCCGAGAACTCCGTCTTCGCCTCCGACACCGGTGGCCCGGCCCTCCTCTTCGCTGAGCAGGTCGGCGAGACGACCGTCCGCGTCACCCTCACCGAGCCGCTCGACCCGGCGACGGTGCAAGCTGATGATTTCGCCCTCGCCGGCGGGACGAGGCCCGACTCGGTCAGCGTCAGTGGCGATGCACCGACGGTAGACCTCTCCTTCTTAGGCGGCGTGCGCGGCGGCACCCTCACCGTCGGCGCGGTGGCAGACTTCGTCGGGAATCCCGGCGGCGAGACGACCGTCACGCTCGCCCGCCTCGCGCCGGCCGGCGGCCTCGTGGTCAACGAGATCATGTTCGACCCGCTCCGCGACTCGCGCGACAGCCGGCTGGACGGGACGGAGTACGTCGAACTCCTCAACACGACCGGCCTGACGCTCGCGCTCACCCAGGTTCGGATCACCGACGCCCAGGACGAGAACGGAGCCGTCCGCGCTATCGAAGCCGGAGGCCGGCTGACGGGTGCCGTGCCGTTTGCGAGCCTCCCGCCTGGCGGCTATGCTGTCGTCTTCGCCGACACGAGCGTCTTCGGCGACCGCTTCGCCTCGCCGCCGAGCCAGGGTGCCCTCGCCGACTCGTCGCTCCTGGCCCGGTTCTATTCGGCAGCGGACTTCTCCGAGGTGCTGCTGCTTCCGGTGGACCGAACGACGCTTTCGCTCACCAACTCGGAGGACACCATCCGCCTCTTGCGCGGCGACGGCGTGCTCGCCGACAGCGTGGCCTATTCCGACGACTGGCACCGGCCCGAACTCGCCGACGCGACGGGCGTCGCACTCGAGCGGATCAGCCCCGAGGGACCGAGCAGCAACGCAGGCAACTGGACCAGCAGCCTCGACCCGAGTGGCGGGACGCCGGGTCGGCCCAACAGCGTCTTCCTCCTCCCCGGCGAGGTCCCCGCTGCGCCCGGTCTCACGATCTCCCCTTCACCGTTCAACGCGGCGGTCGGCACGCAGATCAGCTACACGCTCGAAGCCGACGCCGCGCTCGTCCGGGTCCGCATCTTCGACGGGGCCGGGCGGCTCGTGCGTACGCTCGAAGACGCCGCGCTCGGCGGCAGCACGGGGGGCACCCTCACCTGGCAGGGCCGGGGCGACGACGGGCGCCAGCTCCGCATTGGCATCTACGTTGTCTTTCTCGAAGCCCTCGACCTGCAGGGCGGCCGGACCGAGGCGTACAAGGAGGTCGTCGTGCTCGCGCGAGACCTGTAGCCGGAAGACAGAGGACAGTAAGACGGAAGCCGGCGGCTCCTGCATCTCCTGTCCTGCGTTCTCTGTCCTCCGTCTTCTGTTCACGGAACTGCCCCCGCGCGGCTCGGTTGTAGCGGGGCATCAAGACCAAGCGCCGCACGCATCCCATGAGCCAGCCTGCCGTCTCCCCCGCTGCGCCGACATCCCGCCCCGCGCCGATCAAGATTTCGGACCGCGCAGCGACCGAGGTCAAGCGCATCGTCGCCAACAAGCAGATCCCCGAGGGGTACGGCCTCCGGGTCGGCGTCAAGGGCGGCGGGTGTTCGGGGATGAGCTACGTGCTGGGCTTCGACAAGTCGCGCGAGCACGACCTCCACTTCGAGATCGACGGCATCACGGTCTACCTCGACAAGCGGCACGGGCTGTACCTCATGGGCACGACGGTCGACTACCACGACGGGCTCGACGCGCGCGGCTTCGTCTTTGACAATCCTAACGCCACCCAGACGTGTGGCTGCGGGTCCAGCTTCAGCGCCTGACGGCGGGTCGTACGCTTCGCGCGGCTCAGCCTCCCGTTCAGCGCAGCGAAGTGACCGTTCGGTCTCTGTGGTGCCGCGATCACGTATCAACGGCGACAGACGGTACGTTTGTTTTACGAACCGCATCGTCCTCGGCCCGTTCTTTGTACCTCCCGGGGCCGGCGGCTGACCCGCACCGCGCGGGGCTCGCTGTCGCCGTTCTGCCCCACCACCCGGCCCAGGCCAAGCAAACCCCTCCATGGAAGGTAACTTTTCGAACCGCGTCCGCGACGTAATCTCCTACAGCCGGGAGGAAGCCATCCGGCTCGGGCACGACTACATCGGGACCGAGCACCTCCTCCTCGGCGTCATCCGCGAGGGCGAGGGCATCGCGGTCAAGATCCTCCGCAACCTCGGGGCGGACCTCCTCAAGCTCAAGAAGGCCATCGAGGACAGCGTCCGCTCCAGCGGCGGCACCCTGACCGTCGGCAACATCCCGCTGACGAAGCAGGCCGAGAAGGTGCTCAAGATCACCTACCTCGAAGCCAAGCTCTACAAGAGCGACGTGATCGGCACCGAGCACCTGCTGCTGAGCCTGCTGCGCGACGACGAGAACATCGCCGCGCAGATTCTCCAGCAGGGGTTCTCGATCACCTACGACGCCGTCCGCGCCGAACTCGACTCGATCATCTCCGGCACGTCGTCCGGCCGCTCCTCCTCCGGCCGCGGCTCGTCGTCCGGTTCAGCCCGTGAGCGCAGCAAAATGGCAGAAAAAAGCAAAACCCCCGTCCTGGACAACTTCGGCCGCGACCTCACCAAGCTCGCCGAAGACGACAAGCTCGACCCCATCGTGGGCCGCGAGCGCGAGATCGAGCGCGTGGCTCAGGTCCTGAGCCGACGCAAGAAGAACAACCCCGTGCTCATCGGTGAGCCGGGGGTCGGCAAGACGGCCATCGCCGAGGGCCTTGCGCTCCGCATCACGCAGCGCAAGGTCAGCCGCGTGCTCTACGATAAGCGCATCGTGACGCTCGACCTCGCCGCCCTCGTCGCCGGCACCAAGTACCGCGGCCAGTTCGAGGAGCGGATGAAGGCGGTGATGAACGAGCTCGAGAAGAGCCCCGACGTGATCCTCTTCATCGACGAGCTCCACACCCTCGTCGGGGCCGGCGGCGCCTCGGGCTCGCTCGACGCGTCGAACATGTTCAAGCCCGCCCTCGCGCGCGGCGAGATCCAGTGCATCGGCGCGACCACGCTCGACGAGTACCGGCAGTACTTCGAGAAGGACGGCGCGCTCGACCGGCGCTTCCAGAAGATCCTCGTCGAGCCCGCCACGCCCGAGGAGGCGCTCGAGATCCTCGCCAACATCAAGGACCGGTACGAGGAGCACCACAACGTCAACTTCTCCGAGGAGGCGCTCGACCTCGCGGTCAAGCTCTCGGACCGCTACATCACCGACCGCCATCTCCCGGACAAGGCCATCGACGTGATGGACGAGGCCGGCGCACGCGTTCACCTCTCCAACATCAAGGTGCCGCCGGAGATTGTCGACCTCGAAGAGCAGATCGAGGCCATCAAGGAGGAGAAGAACCAGGTCGTCAAGTCTCAGAAGTTCGAGGAGGCGGCGCAGCTTCGCGACAAGGAGAAGCGCGTCCAGGAGGAGCTCGAGAACGCGAAGGAGGAGTGGGAGCGCCAGGCCGAGACCGAGGTCCACGACGTCTCCGACATCGACATCGCCCAGGTCGTGGCGATGATGACCGGCATCCCCGTCGACAAGATTTCGTCGCCCGAGGGTCAGAAGCTGATGCATATGGGCCAGGAGCTCATGGGCACGGTCGTCGGCCAGGACGAGGCGATTGAGAAGCTCGCGCGGGCGATCCGCCGGACGCGCGCCGGGCTCAAAGACCCGAAGCGGCCCATCGGCTCGTTCATCTTCCTCGGCCCGACGGGCGTTGGCAAAACGGAGCTTGCGAAGCGGCTGACCGAGTTCCTCTTCGACAACCAGGAGTCCCTCATCCGCATCGACATGTCGGAGTACATGGAGAAATTCTCCGTCTCCCGGCTCGTCGGTGCCCCTCCCGGCTACGTCGGCTACGAGGAAGGCGGGCAGCTTACCGAGAAGGTCCGGCGCAAGCCGTACTCGGTCGTGCTCCTCGATGAAATCGAGAAGGCGCACCCCGACGTGTTCAACATTCTGCTTCAGGTCCTGGATGATGGGATCCTCACCGACGGCCTCGGCCGCCGCGTGGACTTCCGCAACACGATCATCATCATGACCTCGAACATCGGTGCCCGCGACATCAAGAGCATGGGCAAGGGCATCGGGTTCAGCCAGAGCAGCGACACGTTCGACTACAAGCGCATGAAGTCGACCGTCGAGGACGCCCTCAAGCGCGTCTTCAACCCCGAGTTCCTCAACCGGATCGACGACGTGATCGTCTTCCACCCGCTGGAGAAGAAGCACATCTTCGAGATCATCGACATCATGCAGAAGGACCTCTTCGCGCGCGTCGAGGAACTCGGCATCAAGATCAAGATGGACAAAAAGGCCAAGACGTTCCTCGTCGAGAAGGGGTACGACCCGCAGTTCGGGGCGCGACCGCTCCGCCGGGCGATCCAGAAGTACGTCGAGGACCCGATGGCTGAGTCGATTCTCTCCGACGACCTCGGCGAGGGCGACACGATCACGGTCTCGCACAAGGAGGGCGAGGAGCTCGCTTTCAAGACCAAGAAGGCGAAGAAGTCCGATCCGCCCGCCGAGGAGGAACCGGCCGAAGAGCAGGAGTAGCTCTCCCGGCCCAAGCTGCAAGCGCCCCGCTGCCAGAGTCGGTAGCGGGGCGCTCTGCGTTTCAGCGGGGTCGCGGCTCAGCCCCTGGTCCGCTCGAACTCCTCCATGAACTGCACGAGCGCTTCGACCGAGGCCGGAGCACAGGCGTTGTAGATCGAAGCCCGCAGGCCGCCGACCGAGCGGTGGCCTTTGAGCGCGAGGAGCCCCTCCCCCTTTGCCTCCTGGATGAACCGGGCTTCGAGGTCTTCGTTGCCGTCTTTGATGCGGAAGGTGACGTTCATCCTGGAGCGCGAGTCCTCCCGCGCCGTGCCCCGGTAGAAGTCCGTCGCGTCGATGGCCCCGTAGAGCCGGGCCGCTTTCTCGTCGTTCTGCTGCTCCATAGCCTGGAGCCCGCCGACGCCCTGGAGCCAGCGGAGCACCTTCTCGATGATGTAGACCGCGAAGACGGGCGGCGTGTTGAACAGCTTAGCCGCGTGGGTGCCGTAGTCGAGCATCGTCGGCAGCCCGGACTGCCGCTGCCGAAGGAAGCCGTCCTGGACAAGGATGACGGTCGCGCCGGCGGGGCCGATGTTCTTCTGCGCCCCGGCGTAGATCAGCCCGTAGCGCTCGGCGGCGAGGGGGCGGCTGAGGAAGTCGGACGAGGCGTCGCAGACAAGGGGCACGGCGGCCTCCGGCTCCTCGGCGAACTGGGTGCCGAAGATGGTGTTGTTCGAGGTGTAGTGGAGGTAGGCCGCATCGTCGCCGAACTCCCATCCGTCGCGGTCGGGGATGTAGCTGAAGTTCTTGTCCTCGCTCGTCGCCACGACGTGCGGGGCCGCGCCCCGGTGCTGCCCGACGACGTGGGCCTCCTTGATCGCCTTCTGGCTCCAGGTCCCGGTGTTGAGGTAGTCGGCCGAGCCGCCGGCGGGGAGGAAGTTGACCGGCACCTGGTGGAACTGCATCGACGCGCCGCCCTGGAGGAAGAGCACATGCCAGTCGTCGCCCAAGCCGAGCAGGCTCCGCAGCGCCTCGACGGCGCTGTTCGTGACCTCGGTGTAGGCCGGCGAGCGGTGGCTGATCTCCATGATCGACGAGCCGAGGTCGCCGTAGACCGGAAGTTCTTCTCGGACCTCCAGGATGACCTCGAGGGGAAGCGTGCCGGGGCCGGCGGAGAAGTTGTGGAGCCGCGCGTGGTCGGCGGCGTCGGGCGTGGAGTCGTAGGCGAGGGGCTGCATCATGGCGACAGGCAAAGATCAAGGTGGAGAGGGAGAGGCACCTGAATATACAGTGGACGCCGCCCTCACCAACTTAGCGCCGTCCCTCATTTCCGGCTGGACCGTACCGCGAGACGGGTCCCTCGTAGACCACGCGGTCCTGCGATCCTACCTGTTCGACTAACCCTAGCACCATCCCAATGCCTGCCCCGACCGCCGTGAGCGCTCCGATGATCTCGGAATCCGATATGACACCGGAACCGGAATCGCCCGCAGTAGCAAGCGCCGCGAGCACTATTCCCGTGAGCGCGCCGCCGACTATACTTTCCCCGAGCGAGACCCGCTCCTGCCCGTACGTGACCCGCTTCACCTGCGCTGCCGGTACAGCATCCCATCCCGATTCCGTGGCGAAGCGTACGGAATCGAATGCTACCACGACGCTCCAAGCAGCGATGCGCGTACCGTCGGCCTGCTCGATCTGCGCGACCTTGCCCTCGAGCACCCGGTTGACCTCCGCGAGAGACTGCGGCCTGTCAGCCGGAACGGGGCGGCTCCCGACGCACCCGCTCAGGGCGGCCAAAGAGGCCAGCAGGGGCAACCAGCAGCGCATCAAGGCATTTCGCTGAGCCAACATCGGGGCGAATCAGGCATCGAGGGGGCCTAGGGCCATGTCAGGGAAAACGCGCGGCTGCCCGAGCGTGGACCGCGGCAGGCTACAGCGGAACCGCGAGCGACACCGACAGCCCGCGCACGCGGAGCCGGAGCGCACGGGCCAGGGCTGGGTCGTTAGCCCGGTTCCGGTCCCTGGCGGTGTCGTAGGCGCTGTAGAGGCCCCAAAGGCGTCCCCCTACCATCACCACCAGCCCCGTCGTGATCTCCGCGCTGTCCAGGCATTCGCACTCCACGATACCCCCGACGACCAAGACGCCGCCAGCCACGATGGTGAGCAGTGGAGGAAAGCCCCGTACCCAATCGCCCGCGTAGGCGTGGCCGAGCGTGGGCAGCAGGTACTCAAGCCCGACAGCCGCGGCTGGGCTCACGGGCTTCAGCACAGGACGGTACACTGCCGAACTGTCCTGGGCCTGGGCAGGCTCCGCGTACCCTGCGAGGGCGACCAAAGGCGCGAGCAGGAGCAACCGGTAGCGCATCGAGGCGTCCCGCTCAGCTACCGTCGCCGACGGAGAGGCGGACGGGAAGGTCGAAGCGGCCGTTGACGATGTTGATGACCGGGTCGCCGTCGTCGAAGCCAGGGGCGTTGACGGTGAACGTGCCCTGCACGCGGTTCTGGTCGAACGCCTGGAGGGTCACGCTCCCGCCGAACGCACCGCCCGCCAGTTCGGCCGTGTTCGATACTTCGCCGCGGTCGCTGTACTGCGCCTGGTTTGCGCTTCCTGGGCCGAGACCGAGCATAGCTTCGCCGAATCCGGCGGGCCGGAGTTCGAACAGGAGTCCATCGTTGAACTCCCGGCAGGCGATGCTGAGCACGTCGCCCTGGTCGTTCGTCGTCGCGCTCGGCATGAACGCCTCGAAGCGGTTGCCGCCTACGCTCGCCGAGCAGGTCCCGTCGTCCACCATTCCTCCACCACCGCCCGGCGGCGGGTCGTCATCGTCGTCGAGTTCGGTGCGGTCGCACGCGGTAAGGGTGAGGGCAAAGCAGAAGCAGAGCAGGAGGCGCGGTACAGCAGCGAGCATGAACAGGCAGGGAAGTAGAACGAAGCGTGACGGCTAGCGGGCGGCGAGCGACTCCGCCTGCTGGAAGGTAACGGTCGCGGCGTCGAGAAAAGCGGCGTACTGCTCCGGCGAGGTGACGCCGCTGAGCTGGCTCAGGAGGCGACCGTCGGGGTGGACCACGGCGTAGGTCGGCAGCGCGATGCGGCCCGTCAGTTCGAGCTGGTAGCGCTGGAGGTCGGGGCCGGTCTCGGCGTTGTCCGTCCAGAGCTGGAGCGGGACGAAGTGCTGGTCGATGCGCCCGGCGATCTCCGGCTTCGCGAGGACCGTCGCCTCCATGTGGCGGCAGTTGGTGCAGGTGTAGCCGGTGAAGTCGATGAGCACCGGCCGGCCGGTGCGCTGCGCCTCTTCGAAGGCTGCGGCCCGGCCCTGGTGCCACGCGACCTCGCCCCCGCGCTCGGGACCGCCCGTCTCGATCCCGGCGAGCAGGCTCACGTCCGTCGCCTGGCGCGGCGGCAGGAACGCGTCGAACCCGCCAAGCGGCGCGCCGAGTAGGCCCGGGACGAAGTAGAACGCGAGCCCGAAGAACACCATCGCCGTCAGCAGCCGCAGTCCACCGACGGGCACCGGTCGCACGTCAGCCGCGTCGGTGCCGGGCCCTTTGAGGTGCAGCTTGCCGATGAGGTAGAGCCCCGCGAGCGCGAAGATCACGATCATGAGCGCGATCGCCAGCGGGCGCGGGAGCAGGCCCGTGCCCCAGACGAGGTCGGCGTTCGAGAGGAACTTGAGCGCCGCAGCGATCTCAATGAAACCGAGGACCCCCTTGAGCGAGCTCATCCACGAGCCCGACGTCGGCAGGCGCGCGAGCGCGTTCGGGAAGGCGGCGAAGAGCACGAACGGAAGCGCGAAGACCGACGAGAAGACGACCATCCCGACGAGCGGGCGCGCCCATCCGCCCTGCGCCGCCGCCGCGAGCAGACCCCCGACGAACGGCACCGTGCACGAGAACGACACGAGCACGAGCGTCAGGCTCATGAACGCGACCCCGAGGTAGCCTCCGCGCGCGTCGCTCTGCCGGTTGAGTGCGTTCGCCCACGCCGCTGGCATTCGAAGCTCGAAGAAGCCGAGGAGCGAGAACCCGAAGACGACGAGCACGAGGCCTATAAACAGGTTCACCCACGGATTTGCCGCGATGAGCTGCGGCCCCGCCGCCCCGACGAGGAGCGCCATCGCCACGCCGAGGAGCGTGAACAGCCCGACAATCGCGAGGCCGTAGACGCCGGCCATCCGCGCGGCCTTGCGCCGGTCGCCCGCGTGGTGGAGGAAGTACGAGACCGTGAGCGGGATCATCGGGAAGACGCACGGGGTCAGGAGCGCCACGAGCCCGGCCCCGACCGCGAGGAGGAGGAAGCCCCACAGTCCGCCTCGCTGCGGCGCGGCCGGCTCGAACGGCGCGGTGGCTACGCGAGGCGCTGCCGCCTGCGGACTCACCGCCTCGGCCGCTGCCTGCGCGGTGTCCGCCCGCGCAGGCTCCGAAGACGATGCGGGCGGCCCTGCCCGTGCCACCGCCGGAGACTCCGCCTGCGCCACGACCGCCGGCCCCTGGACCTCCACCGAAGCGGCGACCGGCGCTTGCATCGGCGGCAGGCAGATCTCGTCGTTGCAGACCATGAAGTGGACCGCGCCCCGGACCGGGGTGCTGCCGCGCGGCGCGTCCGGGGCGATGCGAAGCGTCTGCGCGATCTCGGCCGCGCCCGCGAAGTAGGTGTAGACGCTCTCGACGATCTCGTCGTAGCCCTCCTCCGGGGTCCCCTGCTGCGTCCGTCCGACCGGCTCGAACGCCGCGCTCGGCTCCAGCCGCAGGTCGAGTGCCCGTCCAATCGGCGAGTCGAGGGCGTACATCCGCCAGTCACCGCTGATCTCGGCGAAGAGCACGACCTCGGCCGTCTCGCCGGGCCGGACGGTCTCGGGCTCCACGAGCGTCGTCCACACCACCGGCTCCCCCTCGGGCACCTGCGCCGAGGCGGGTGCAAGGAGCAGAGCTGTCAGGAGGAGAGATAGCAGGCGCATGGCCGTGACGAGTAGTGCGTGATCCGTGCCCTCACACTCACCGGACGCGCGCGGGTTCACGCCGCGCGTCTCACGTTTCGCTAAAACGGGGCGTCCGCCTCCGGCGTACCGGGATAACGAACGCCCCGCCAGGGGTGTTGCCTTCGAGCATCGCCCGGAGCGGGCCGGGCCTAAAGCGCCTCTTCGAGCGACTCCGGCACGACCTGCACCGTCAGCGAGCCGCTGTGCTCCGGGTGGAGCTTGACCGTCGCCGAGTACTCGCCCGTCGTGCGGATATCGCCGTCGAGCGAGATCTTGCGGCGGTCGACCTCGATCCCGCGTCCTGCGAGCGCTTCGGCGATCTGCTGCGTCGTGATCGTCCCGAAGATGCGGTCTTCCTCGCCGACCGGAGCCTGGAGCACGATCTCCATGTCGTCGATCCGCTTGGCGAGAGCCTCGGCGTCCTTGCGGGCCGATTCGAGCTTGACGGCCTGCTGGCGCGTCTCCTCCTGGTAGCGCTTGACGTTCGACGGGTTGGCGACGACCGCGAGGCCGCGCGGGATGAGGAAGTTGCGCCCGTATCCGTTCTTGACCGTGATCACCTCGCCCTTCTGGCCGAGGTCGTCCACGTCCTGCGTGAGAATGATGTCCATGATCCAGAGCTTTGGGCTTCCGGCTCCTGGCTTCCGGCCTCCCTGCTGAGAGCCGACAGCCGACAGCCCAAAGCGGTCATTTAATGTTGTCCGCGACGAAGGGCAGGAGCGCCATGTGGCGCGCGCGCTTGACGGCGACCGTGAGCTGGCGCTGGGACTTGGCCGAGACGCCGGTCACGCGCCGGGGCAGGAGCTTGCCCTGCTCGTTGAGGTAGCGCTTGAGGGTCTCGGTGTCCTTGTAGTCGATGTACTCGATGCCTTCGGACTCGAAGGGGCAGACCGGGCGGCGCTTGGCGCCGGGGACCGCCGCGCGGGCGATGGGCTCGGTCTTCTTCTTGTTGCGGTCGTTGCGTGCCATGGGGGTGTGCTGAGGTCTGGGGCGAAGCCTTCGCTCCGCAGGAAGGGTTACGACGCTTCGGCTTCAGCCTCGGCGGGCTGGCGCTGCTGCTTCTCGAAGTGGCGCATCATCTTGGCGTCGTAGCGCAGGATGAGGTGGCGCATGATGTCGTCGTTGATGCGCAGCGCGCGCTCGAAGCGCTCGATGAAGTCGCCATCGGCGCGGAAGTAGGTCAGGGTGTAGTACCCGTTGCGCTTCTTCTCGATGGGATAGGCGAGCCGCTGGCTCCCCTTCTCCTGCACCTCGACGATGTCGCCGCCGCTCTCGCGGATGAACCCGGTGACGCGCTCGACGATGTCCTTCACCTGCTCGTCGTTCAGCACGGTGTTGACCACGTACATCAACTCGTACATGGGTCGGTCTTGTGTAGCCATAGGAAGTCCCTCTGGAATACGGTGGGTGCCACAGTGGGCGGAGGCCGTATGCCCGCGGTCAGTACGCCGGGGGCAGGGCGTGAAAAGAGTCCTGAAGCTACGCAGCCCGGCGGCACCCGGCTGTTAGCTCTCGGTGAATGAGGGCCGGTGCAGATGGGCGGATGGGCGGATGGGCGGATGGGCGGATGGGCGGATGGGCGGATGGGCGGATGGGCGGATGGGCGGATGGGCCGAGGGGCGAAGTTGTCTGGCTCTGTGGGCGGGGGCCTCGTGAGTGTGT